>NZ_JAKGUG010000007.1:0-94627 GCF_021568855.1 Dethiosulfovibrio russensis
CGGGCCCCCGCGGCCGCTTTTCTATACGGCGGCTATCGGGAGACTATGGCTTTTTCCTCCCTCACCTTGAAACGGGCGATCCTGGCGGTCAGGTCCTCTCCCTGGAGGTCCAGCTCCTTCGCCATCTCGGCTACAGACTGGGCAACCTCCCTGGCCTCCCCGGCCGACTCGGTCATCTCCCTGACGGACTCGGCTATCTTCGTGGTCCCCATGGTTATCTGGTCCATGGCGGAGGCCATCTCCTGACTGGAGGCCGCCTGTTCCTGGGATATGGCCGCCACGTTGTCTATGGCCTCCACGAACGTGGAGATCTTTCCCAGAGAGTCCTTCAGGTCGGCCCCGGCCTCATTGGCCCTTGCCGCTATGTCGGTGATGACCTTGCCGGTCTCCTCCGTCACTGATATGGATTGTCTGGAGTTGGCCTCAAGGCCCTCCATAAGCTTGGCTACCTCTCCCGCGGCGGAATTGGACTCCTCCGCCAGCTTACGGACCTCCTCAGCCACGACGGCGAATCCCCTTCCGGCATCTCCCGCCCTGGCCGCCTCTATGGCAGCGTTCAGGGCCAGAAGGTTCGTCTGATCGGCTATGCCCGTTATAGTCTCGACGAATCCGGCGATGTCCCTGACGACCGCCCCAAGCTCCTCCATGGCCTCTACGCTCTCGGCCGATTGCCTCTCCACGTCCGAGAGATCCTTTACCACAGCCTCCACCTTGTCCACAGAGGACCTGGCCGTCTCGCCGGCCTCCCGTCCCGCAGCGGCTCCGTCCGCTGCGGACTTCGCCATGGTCTGGGCTCCGCTGGCGACCTCCTCTATCCCGGCGGTGGTCTCCTCTATGGAGGCACTGTTCGATTCGGAGAGCTCGGAGGTCTGATTCAGCCCGGTCTCAACCGTCTCCACCGACGAGTTGGTCCTGCCGGACAATTCCAGAAGCTCCTTCGATATACGGGACACCGCCCTGGCCGCCATATCGATCTGGGCCACCGATTCGGCCTGGGAGGCCACCATAGCGGACAGGCCATCCACGACGGTCCCGATCTCGTCCTCCGAGTCGACTCCGAAGTCCTCCCTGGTCATGGTGAGATCGCCCTCCTGAGCTCTAGCGGCCATCTCCGAGATTTTTCTGAGGGGACGGACGATCCTTCCCGCCACCAGCCACACGGCCAAAACGACTAAGGCGAGTCCCGCCGCCGCTATCACCAACGTAAGATAGAGCATCCGATCGGAGGCCGCCATAACCTCGCCCTTCCCGATGACGGCTCCGAAGCTCCAGGGCGTGCCGGTATCTCCTACGATCACCGGAGCGAACGCCTTATAGACCATGTCGTTCAATGAGACGGACAAGGCCTCGTCGAACCAGCTATCGCCGGAGGCGATTTTTTTCAGAAAATATGGTCCTCTCTCCCCTACCGTCTCGCCTATGGGCTTTCCTATCCTGTCGTGATCTGGATGGGCCACTACGATTCCCTTGGCGGACATAAGCCGTCCGAAGCCGGTGTCGTAGAGTCTCACCTCGTCGTTGATCCCGTTCAGAGAGTCTACCGAGATATCCACTCCTACCGCTCCTACCTTGGTCCCATCTATCTCCATAGGAACTACGAGGCTGGTCAAGGTCACGGTTCGGTCTCCCGTGTCGTACTGGAAGGGCTCCAGAATGGTCTCCCTTCCTCTCTCCATCGGCACCAGGTAGAAATCTCCCTCTCCGGGGATATCGTATCCCTCAAGAGGGACCAGTTTCGCCTCTCCTCCGTCCTTGAACCAATAGGGAATAAAGCGGCCGGTCTCGTCGTGTCCCTCTATGTAGGCGTAGGCGTAATCCTGGCCGTCGAATGCGTCCGGCTCCCAGCAGGTCCATACTCCAAAGAAATCGGGATTGGCCTTCAAGGTCTCGGAGAGGATGCTGTTAACCATCTCCCGGTTGCCCTCGTCGGTGCGAACCAGCCCCTCCAAAACGTGCCCCAGGGTCCGTGCCACCTCCAGCCCCGAGTCCAACCGGAGTTTCATCTGATTGGCGAACTCGGTCGAACGGCTCATGGCCAGCTCCCTGGCCTGCACCATGCTTTCCCTGCGATTCATGTAGGAGATGGTCCCGATCATTCCGGCGAACACCACGATCACCACCGTCAGTACCATCGCCACTATCTTGAGCTGTAGACTCCGCTTGAACCCCACTGGCAACACCTCTTCCAATCTATTAAGACTTTCTAATAAGGATCGAACCTTTACCATATGGTAACACATCGGGGCCTCTTAACGACCGTGGAGCGGATATAAGCCCGCTTCTTTATATATTAGAGCCACAAAAAGTAAAGGAATGTCAAGAGGATCGAGGGGAAAAACGTGTATAATACCCGGGATATCAAAATAAGAGGAGGGTTCTGCGATGAAGGACAGGACCGAGTTTTTAGGAAAAGAACCGGTCGGGAGACTCCTGGCCAAGCTGTCCATACCCGCCATGACGGGAATGCTGGTTATGGCGTCCTACAACGTGGCAGACACCATATTCGTGGGAAGAGGGGTAGGCCCTTTAGGCCTGGGGGCGATAGCTTCGGCCTTTCCAATACAGTTCATAGTCCACGCCCTGGCAATGATGGTCGGGGTCGGTGCGGCGTCGTTGGTATCCCGTTCCCTCGGAGCCGGAGACAGCGAACGAGCGGAGACCGCCCTGGGAAACGCCTTCTTCATGGCAATGGTGGCGGGGCTCTTCGTCTCCGCTGCAGGAAGGCTTTCTATGCCGACACTGGTGGCCCTGACCGGCGCTCCGTCGGAGCTGGCTCCGTTGATTCGAGACTACCTGGGAACCATATTTCTTGGGTCCTCCCTGTTGGTCTGCGGGATGACGATGAACTGCGTAATAAGATCCGAGGGCAGCGCCAAGGTCGCCATGATGTCACTGATCCTCTCGGCGGTCACGAACATCGCTCTGGACCCTATATTCATCTTCGTATTGAAAATGGGGGTGACGGGAGCGGCCATCGCCACGGTCATAGCCCAGGGGGTAACCTTCGTGTGGGCCATAGCCCACTATCTGGTTCCCGGCAGAAGCTCCGTCAGACTGCACACCTCCAATTTGAGACCTCGATGGTCCATACTGAAAGAGATCATGACAGTCGGGGGGTCCGAGTTCGCCAGGCTATCGGCCCAGTCTGTGGCGGGAGTTCTCATCCTGAACCGCCTCAGCTTCTACGGAGGCACCGACGCCATGGCGGCCCAGGGGATCGTCCAGAAGATGCTGAGCCTTAGCATAATGCCCATCTTCGGAATAGCCCAGGGCCTTCAGCCCATAGTCGGTTACGCCTACGGCGCGGGAGACAACTTGAGGGCCAAAAAAGCGGTGGAAATGGGGCTCATCTCGGCTTCGATAATATCCCTGGCAACCTCGGCTCTACTTCTGACCATACCGGGACCTCTGGTGAGGGTTTTCACCGACTCTCCCGCCCTGATAGACACCACTAAAAGTTTCATCAGGGTGGCTATATCGATGTACTTCGTCGTGGGCTTTCAGATAATAGGGACCGCCACCTTCCAGTCGCTGGGCTTCTCCAGACCGTCCATGGTGCTGTCCCTGAGTCGGCAGGTGCTCCTCCTGATCCCCCTTGCCCTGATACTGCCGCCCTATCTGGGGCTGTTGGGCGTATTCCTGGTTTACCCTACCGCCGACGTAGCCTCCGCAGCGTTGACCATGTGGCTTTTGGCCAGGTACAGAAAAAGATTGATCCCCTCGCAAGCAAATTGACGCGTATTTTATATACACGTTTGTTCGTTCACTATCCGGGTGTTATGATATCCTACATGCGTAGCACCTTTCTCGCGTCACCAGTTTTTCCGCAAACACGGAAGGGGAGGAAAGTTCATGGACAAATGCACTTGCACCACACACAAGGGATTCGACGAGCTTGGGGCGTTCGTAGATTCCCTGCCGAACAAGAAAGGCGAGCTGATAACGGTCCTTCACAAGGCTCAATCCATTTTCGGCTACCTGCCTAAGGAAGTTCAGGAATTCGTGGCTGACAGGCTGGACCTGCCTCTCGCCAAAGTCTACGGAGTTGTCAAATTCTACTCCTTCTTTTCGATGACCCCTAAGGGCAGATATCCCATATCGGTCTGTATGGGAACAGCCTGCTACGTCAGAGGAGCCGAGGAGGTCCTAACCGAACTCACCAGACAGCTGGGCATATCAGTAGGGGGAGTATCGGAGGACGGCAAGTTTTCTCTGGACACTCTCAGATGTGTAGGTGCCTGCGGGCTGGCCCCTGTTGTAATCGTAGGAGAAAAAGTCTACGGCAGAGTGGAGCCCGGCAAGATAGCCGGCATACTGGCGGAATACGCCGAGTAGGACGGGGGGGAACCGAATGAGCACCATAAAATCTCTGGACGAGCTCAAAAAAATCAGAGCACAGATGAAATCAGCCACGGAACTTAGAGAAAAGGGACAGGAGATAGAGAAACTCGTCCAGGTTAAGGTCAGCATGGGGACCTGCGGCATAGTCGCTGGAGCGAGAGAGACCCTCGACGGCCTCATGGAAGAGGTGACGTCCAGAGGAATAGATAACGTGGTATTCACCCAGACCGGATGCATGGGGTATTGCCACAGCGAGCCCACAGTGGAGATCACCCTCCCCGGACAGGATCCGGTTGTCTTCGGCGATGTCTCGGGGAACAGGATCTCCGAGATAGTCGAGCGCTACATAGTCGAGGGCGAACTGGTGGACGGGGTAATCCCCGTAGCATATAAGACGATTCACGAATAGCCGTTCCGGCGAGAGGGGGAGCATTTCATGACCGATGTCAAGATGCATGTCCTGGTCTGCGGAGGAACGGGCTGCATGTCGTCCAAGAGCCAGGAGATCATAGATAACTTTCGACGATGCCTCGAGGAACGCCGTATGGACCAGGAGGTCAAGGTAATCGTCTCCGGATGTTTCGGTTTCTGCGAAAAGGGACCTATCGTAAAGATAGCTCCGGACAACACTTTCTACGTGCAGGTGACGCCAGAAGACGTGGAGGAGATCGTGGAGGAACACATCGTCAAGGGACGCAAGGTTCCCAGGCTTCTATACGTAGATCCCAAAACGTCGGAGCACATCTCCGACTCTAAACACATGGACTTCTACAAAAAACAGATGAGGGTAGCCCTCAGAAACTGCGGTTTTATAGATCCGGAGAACATAGACGAATACATAGCCAGAGACGGATATATGGCACTCGGCACGATACTGGAGACGCTGACTCCCGCCGAGGTCATAGACAAGGTAAAAAGTTCGGGACTTCGGGGAAGAGGCGGCGGCGGTTTCCCGACGGGTCTTAAGTGGGAGTTCGCATCCCGATATTCTTCAGAACAGGGAAAGTACGTCATCTGCAACGCCGACGAGGGAGACCCAGGGGCCTTCATGGACCGATCAATACTGGAGGGAGACCCCCATTCGATAGTGGAGGCCATGTCCATATGCGGCTACGCCATAGGCGCCGACAAAGGACTTGTCTACATCAGAGCAGAGTATCCTCTGGCGGTAAAGAGACTTCGCGGGGCTATCGAGTCCGCCAGATCGACCGGACTGTTGGGCAAGAACATTTTGGGCAGCGAGTTCTCCTTCGACATCGACATTCGCTACGGAGCAGGTGCTTTCGTCTGCGGAGAGGAGACCGCCCTTATCCATTCCATGGAGGGAGAAAGAGGAGAACCAACCAGCAAGCCGCCGTTCCCCGCGGAAAAAGGCTTCTGGGGCAAACCTTCCAACGTGAACAACGTCGAAACCTTCGCCAACGTTCCGGCGATCTTCCTCAAGGGCCCCGATTGGTTCTCCTCCATAGGCACCGAGAAAAGCCCCGGGACCAAGGTCTTCGCGTTGGCCGGCAAGGTCAACAACGTCGGTCTCGTGGAGGTTCCCATGGGAACGACTCTGAGAGAGGTCATCTTCGACATAGGAGGAGGCATCAGGGGAGGCAAGAGATTCAAGGCCGTACAGACCGGAGGCCCCTCTGGCGGCTGCCTTACGGAGCAGGACCTGGACACGCCTATAGATTTCGACAACCTTCTGGCGGCGGGATCCATGATGGGCTCCGGAGGAATGATCGTCATGGACGAGACCGACTGCATGCCGGCTGTGGCCAAGTTTTATCTGGAATTCACAGTCGAGGAATCCTGTGGAAAGTGCACTCCCTGCCGTGTAGGTAATAAAAGGCTTCTCGAGATACTGGAGAAAATAACGGAGGGCAAGGGTACCCCCGAAGACCTCAAGACCTTGAAGGATCTTTCGGGAGTCATAAAGGACACGTCCCTTTGCGGCCTCGGGCAGACCGCCCCCAACCCCATTCTGTCCACGCTGGATAAGTTCTGGGACGAATACGTGGCTCACGTGGAGGAACGTCGCTGCCCGTCGGGGAAATGCCGCAAGCTGATCTCCTACCGGATAGACCCAGATCTCTGCAGGGGATGCACCATGTGCGCCAGGAAATGCCCCGCCGACGCCATCTCCGGGTCGATCAAGGAAATTCACGTTATAGACCAGGACAGATGCGTGAAATGCGGAGCCTGTATGGACACCTGCAAGTTCGGTGCCATCTCCAAGATATAACCGGGGGGAAGTGGACGATATGACCAAGATGATAGATCTCACCGTGGACGGACGTTCCGTTTCGGTCCCCGAGGGGAGCAACATACTGGACGCCGCCAAGAAACTGGACATAGACATACCTACTCTCTGCCATCTGGACCTGGAGGGAACACCTATGGTGAACAAGGGGGCCTCCTGCCGAATATGCGTGGTGGAGGTGGAAGGAAGACGGAACCTGGCCCCCTCGTGCGCGACGCCGGCCACCGACGGCATGGTGGTCCGCACCAACACAATCAGGGTCCTCCATGCCAGAAAGACCGTACTGGAGCTTCTTCTTTCCGATCATCCCAAGGACTGCCTGGTCTGTGCAAAAAGCGGAAACTGCGAGCTTCAAAAACTGGCCGAGCGGTTCGGACTCAGGGAGAACCGCTTCGAGGAAGGCTCCCAGAGCACCTACCGTAAGGACGTATCTCCCGCCATAGAGAGGGACATGAACAAGTGTATAATGTGCCGCCGCTGCGAGACCATGTGCAACGAGGTACAGACGGTCGGAGCCCTCTCGGGAATAAACAGGGGATTCGACGCCGTTGTGGCTCCGGCCTTCGAGATGCCTCTGGAAGAGTCGGTCTGCACCTTCTGCGGACAGTGCGTGGCCGTATGTCCCACAGGAGCCCTCGTGGAGAGAGACTATACCTGGAGGGTTATCGAAGCTCTGGCCGACCCGGAAAAAGTAGTGGTCGTCCAGACCGCTCCGGCGGTACGGGCCGCCCTCGGCGAGGAATTCGGATACGAACCGGGCACTCTGGTAACAGGCAAGATGGCAGCATCGCTTCGAAGGCTGGGATTCGACCACGTATTCGACACCGACTTCGCCGCGGATCTCACCATCATGGAGGAGGCCAGCGAGTTCCTGGACAGACTCACGAGACATCTTGAAGGCGACACATCCGTCCGGCTTCCCATACTGACATCCTGCTGCCCCGCGTGGGTCAAGTTCTTCGAGCATCAGTACCCCGATCTTCTGGACGTGCCTTCGACGGCTAAGTCGCCTCAGCAGATGTTCGGCGCAATAGCCAAGAGCTACTACGCCGAGAAGCTGGAGATCCCCAGGGAAAAGATGGTCGTGGTATCCATCATGCCCTGTCTAGCGAAAAAATACGAATGCGCCCGCGAGGAGTTCTCCGTAAACGGCAATCCCGACGTGGATATATCGATCACAACGAGGGAACTGGCACATCTCATAAAGAGGGCCAACATAGACTTCCGCAACCTGCCGGACGAGAACTTCGACGATCCGCTGGGAGCGTCCACGGGAGCCGCCGTAATCTTCGGCACCACCGGAGGCGTCATAGAGGCCGCGGTACGATCCGCCGCCGAATGGGCCACCGGGCATAGCCTGGACAGGGTCGAGTTCGAGGTCCTCAGAGGACTGGAAGGGTGCAGAGAGGCAAAAATCCCCGTGGGAGATCTGACCCTTCACATCGGTATAGCCCACGGACTCGGCAACGCTAGACGACTTCTGGACGCGGTGAAAAACAACGAGGTCGAACCGTTCCACGCCATAGAGATAATGGCATGCCCCGGAGGCTGCGTAGGCGGCGGAGGACAGCCCTACCATCACGGGAACATGGATATAATAGCTAAGAGGGCCGAGGCGCTCTACAGGGAGGACCAGGGCAAGCCGATACGTAAATCCCACGAAAATCCCTCCATCAAGGCGCTTTACGAGGAATATCTCGGCAAACCGCTGGGAGAGAAATCACATCACCTTC
This sequence comes from Dethiosulfovibrio russensis, assembly GCF_021568855.1. Lineage (NCBI taxonomy): Bacteria > Thermotogati > Synergistota > Synergistia > Synergistales > Dethiosulfovibrionaceae > Dethiosulfovibrio > Dethiosulfovibrio russensis. The sequence continues at coordinate 8,326 of NZ_JAKGUG010000007.1, forward strand.
TCCACACGCACTACTTCAAACGTCATAAGATCTGACAAAATACACTCCGGCGGCCCAAAGGCCGCCGGATACATTATGCTCCTGCTCAACGAAAAGGAGGTATAAAGATGAACGCCACGGAAAAAACACTGCAAACCAGGACATCGCTGCGCCGTTATGCGGATCGTCCGATCTCCGAGGAGGAACGTCTCTCCATATTATCGGCGGCTATGGCGGCTCCCACGGCGGGAAACATGATGCTCTACTCCATAATCGAGATAACCGATCAAGCGCTAAAGGAAAGTCTGGTCGAGACCTGCGACGGTCAGTCCTTCATAGCCAAGGCGCCTCTGGTGCTGCTTTTTCTGGCCGATCAGCAGAGATGGCACGATTTCTTCGTCCACGGAGGGGTGCCGAAAATGTGCGACGAGCACGGACTGAACTGGCGGGAGCCCGAGGAGTCGGACCTTATGCTCGGCTGCTGCGACGCCCTTATAGCCGCACAGAACTCGGTAATAGCGGCCGAAAGCCTGGGAATAGGATCGTGCTATATAGGCGATATCATGGAAAACTACGAGAGACACAGGGACATCTTCGAGCTTCCCAGATGGACCTTTCCGATCGCTCTGGTATGTTACGGCCACTATCCCGACGGAGAACGGCCTGCACGAAGAGGGCGACTTCCGATGGAGATCGTCGTCCACAGAAACGTCTACCAAAAGGCGGACGAAAAAGTCTTCGACATAATGGAAGGGAACAGACAACTGTGGTCCATAACGAAGATCGGCGCCCCTGCGGAAAACGGAGCGCAGAAAATGTACCTTCGAAAAAACGGCGCACCCTTCTCCTTCGAGATGTCGAGATCGGTAAAGGCGGCCATCTCCCGGTGGCTCGGAGAGGAACCGAAGGGCCATGATTGACAACCTGATTATCGGGAGACGGAGCGTCAGAAAATACAGCCCCGACCCCGTCTCTGAGGAAATCCTCGAGGCCTGTCTGGACGCGGCCCGAATGGCCCCCAGCGCCTGCAACTCCCAGCCCTGGTTTTTTCACGTATGTCGATCGGAGAAGGCTAAAAACGCGGTTGCGGACGCCATGAATTCGGGGATATACGGCAGAGGGTTGAACCGTTTCGTCCAGGAGGCCCCGGTCATAGTGGCGGTGGAGACCCTGAAACGGGAGAAGACCGCCCCGTGGCTCGCCGGGATGGTCCGGAACGTGAGGTACGAGACCATGGACGTAGCCATAGCGGTGGACCACCTGACCCTCAAGGCGGCGGAGTTGGGACTCGGCACCTGCTGGATAGGCTGGTTCAACGAAAAGGCGGTCAAATCGGCCCTCGGACTTCCGAAAACCTCGCGGCTGGACGTCATGTTGACGGTCGGATGGCCCGACGACAGGCCGAGGCCGAAGAAGAGGAAGGACCGGGAAGATATCCGTCGCTACCTGTGAGAGGAGGGCTCCCATGCTGAACACCCCCAAGGCGGAGAGACTGACCCTGGTGATCTACGGACTTAGAAACAGCGGCAAGTCCTCCCTGACCAACAACCTGCTTCGCACCTCGGCGTCCATAGTGTCGGACCGGCCGGGAACCACCACCGATCCCGTGGTCCACGCCATGGAGATGGGGCCTCTGGGCCCGGTTTCGGTGGTCGACACCGCCGGATTCGACGACTTCGACGACGAGCTCGGATCCATGAGGGTCGAGAGAAGCGAACGCAAACTGGAAACGGCGGACATAGTCCTGTTCGTCACCAGGGGAGACGTCCCCCCTACGGCGAAAGAGGAGACCGCGGTCGAGAAATTGAGACGTCGGAACCTGCCCTGCCTGACGGTGCTTACCTTCGCCGACTCCGGCTTATGCGACGAAAAGCGGCGCTTCGCACCTGGTTTCAGGAGGATAGCCGTGGACAACCGATCGGGGTTCGGACTGGAGGACCTGGACAAGGCTCTTCAACGCTTTTCCGACCATATAGAGAGGGAGATAACCCCGTTGGAGGGACTGGTACAGGCGGGAGAGACCGTGCTGCTGGTCACCCCTATAGACGAATCCGCTCCGAAGGCCAGAATGATACTGCCTCAGGTGGAGACCATAAGGGATATTCTGGACAAGGACTGCACCATGGCGATCTGCACGGAGAAGAGACTGAACGATTGCTACTTGGGCCTCAAGGACCGCCCCGCCCTGGTGGTGACGGACAGTCAGGCATTCGCCGAGGTCGGAGCCACCCTTCCGAGCGACCAGCTGCTCACGTCGTTCTCAATAATTTTCGCCAGAAAAAAGGGAGACCTGGGTTTCTTCGTGGAGGGACTGACCAGGCTGGACGAGATACCTTCGGGAGGCAGGGTCCTGGTGTTGGAGGCCTGCAGACATCACAGGATGAACGACGACATAGGGACCGTGAAGATACCGAACATATTTAGAAAGAAGGTCCGCCCCGACGTATCCTTCGAGCTAAAACAGGACATCCCCTCCCCCCGGGAACTTAGCGGCTACGATTTCGTGATCAACTGCGCCGGCTGCATGGTCACCAGAAGAGACATGATGAGACGGATATCGCTGCTGAAGGAGGCGAACGTACCGGGGACGAACTACGGCCTGTTCCTCGCCTGGGGCAACGGACTCCTGCCGAGAGCACTCGAGCCTTTCCCGGTGGAACACGCTCTCTACAGAGGCGCGTCGTGCTGAAGAAAACGTACGAAACAACCCTGATAGGTCAGGCCGACCTCGTCAGGAAGAACCGCTACGGCGACGGAGTGTGGATCCGCGGTCTACTTGAATTCACAAACCGATGCCGCCAGAACTGTCTCTACTGCGGCCTCAGAAGGGACAACAGCCGGGTCCGTCGATACAGTTTGGACGAAGAGGAGATCTTCGCCTCGGTGAACCAGGGATACCGGGCCGGGATAAGGACCTTCGTCCTTCAGGGAGGAGAGGACCCGGCATGGCCCGCCTTGAGGCTCTGCCGTACCGTGGAGGACATAAAAAGACGGGCTCCGGAGGCGGCGGTAACTCTGAGCTGCGGCATCATGGAGAGAGAGGACTATCGAGCCCTCGCCTCCGCCGGAACGGACCGCTATCTTCTGCGGTTCGAGACCTGCGACGGCGAGCTCCACAGACTGCTCAGGGACGGGGTTTCCCTCTCGGAACGCCTAAAAGCCCTGATCGACCTGAGGGAGGCCGGTATCGAGCTGGGCTCGGGCTTCATGGTGGGACTGCCCGGCGAGACCGAGGAGATAAGCCGGGGGAATCTGACCCTGTGCAGGGACCTCGACCTGGACATGGTGGGGATAGGGCCCTTCATAGCCAACCCCGAGACCCCCTTGGCCCACTGTCCGTCCGGGTCCATGGAGGAGACGGTCAGGCTGACCGCTATGCTCAGGCTGATGCTGCCCGACACCAACATACCGGCAACCACCGCCGCCGGTTCCCTGTCTCCCGGAGGACGGGAGGCCATGCTTGCAGCCGGAGCTAACGTCCTCATGCCCAACATAACTCCGCCTCGCTATCGAGATCACTACAGGCTCTATCCGGGCAAGACCAGGTTGGAACTGGATCATCTTCCGGAGCTTGACTCCATATCCGAAGCCTTGATAAAAGCGGGAAGACGGATGGACATGGGCAAAGGGAACTCGATATCGTGGAAGAGGAGGGTGGAGTGGTCTAGACCGACTCCACCCTCCTCTTCACCGGCTTACTTGCCCGGTCCGAAGGCGGGAACGACCCCTCCTCCGTAGTTTTCGAGTATGAAATCCCGTACCTTGTCGCTCTGGAGAGCCTCCACCAGTGCCTTCACGTCTTTCCTGTCGGCATCGTCGGCCCTTACCGCCACTATATTGGCGTAGGGAGAATCGGCTCCCTCCAGCAAGAGAGCGTCCTCGGTGGGTTTAAGACCGGCCTCCATGGCGTAGTTTCCGTTTATGACCGCCCCGTCCACGTCGGGAAGGACCCGAGGAAGCTGAGCCGATTCGATGGGACGAAAACGGAGATTCTTGGGGTTGTCCTCCACGTCGAACTCGGTGGCCTCCAGCCCGGCGGAATCGGAGAGGGAGATCAACCCCTCGGACTGAAGCAGCAGCAGAGCGCGGCCTCCGTTGACGCTGTCGCTGGGGATCGCTATGACGGACCCGTCTGGAAGTTCGTTTACAGAGCCGTGCTTTTCCGAGTAGAGACCCAGAGGTTCCACGTGGACAGATCCGGCGGATACGAGATCCAGGCGGTGATCCCTGGCGAACCCCTCCAGATAGGGCAGATGCTGGAAGAAATTGGCGTCCAACGACCCTTCGTCCAGGGCCATGTTGGGCCTGACGTAATCGGTGAACTCAACTATTTTCAGATCGACGCCCTTTTCTGCGAGATCCCCCCTCACCAGCTCCAGAAGCTCCGAGTGCGGTAACGGAGTAGCCCCTACTACCAAGGTCCCGGCAACTGCCGGACCGGACAGGATCAGCCCGGCGATCAGGACCGAAGCCGCCAAAAACACGATTCTCTTCATGGTGAAAACGCCTCCTCAAGGATATTTTACGGTCCATGAAAAAAGGCCTTCCCGATGGGAAGGCCTTTTAAAGGACCGTCGCTCCTCATCGATGTCAGCAGGACCACCTTGCCGCAAAGCAGGTTGGTGCGGGATCTGCGAGCTGACTCTCTCCCCCGACTCTGGATAAACAGCTTATTTCATTGTTGGATGAGACGATACCACGGTTACCATTATACGACAAGGGGGGGATAAAAGACTCAAGATTCGAAACATTCGTCGCAGCTAGAGTCGATGACGGTCTATAAGGGCCTCCTGTCGTCCCGCCAGGTCGACGAGGGTTCGGTTTTCCCTGCCAAGCCCCGCCACTCCATCCAGGAGGGACGTCACGGAATCCTCCAGCTCTCCCGCTCTCAGAGCAGCCTTGGCGGCCATCTCGGAGAGACTGGACAGCATGGCGGAGACCTCGCCGTTGTGTCTCGTCTGGTTCTCCGACCGTTCCAGCACTCCTGCGGCCTTCTCGCTTACGTCCACCGCCTCCGCCTCTATGGCCTCCAACGCCAGATAGAGATTCTCCGACCTGCTCTGGTTCGCCTTAACCGCCTCGTCGCCCTCGGAGGCGATCCCTCCCAACTCCGTGACGTCGGAGACGACCGAATCGGAAAGAGCTCTTATTCTGGTCACAGCGGCTCGACTCTCCTCGGAGAGATCTCTGACCTCACGGGCGACCACGGCGAAACCTCTGCCGGACTCTCCGGCCCGGGCCGCCTCTATGGCCGCGTTCAGTGCCAGCAGGTTGGTCTGCTCCGCTATGTTCCCTATGGTGGTGACGAAGGACTCTATGCCGGAGGCTCCCTCTCTCAGCCTCCCCGCCACGGACGACACGGAGGCGAAATCCTCGGCCAGGGAGGCCATGCCTCCGCCGTTTTGGCGGGCCAGCTCCGTGGCCTTTCGGACCTCTCCCAGAGTCCTGTCCGAGCTTCTCTTTGCCTCCTCCACCAAAGAAGCCACATGGAGAGCTCCCTCGGTGACAGAGGCAGCCCCTTCCTCGGCGGCCTTGACCGCCTCGATGCTATCGTTCATGGCCTCGGTCAATATCGAGCTGGCCTCCTGCAACCCGGCGGAGACGTTCTCTATTCTGCCCGCCACCTGTCCCAACCCGGAAGAGCTGGACAGTATGCTGCCGTTTCCGTCCCTCAGGGTTTGGAGCACCGTCCTCTGAAAGTCCACCAGGCCATCCATAGCCATGCCGACCCGGGCCAGCTCGTCCCGTCCGGCCATGGCGCAGCAGACGGTGAGATCCCCTCCGATAGCCGCCTCGGCCACGGAAGTGAGCCTGGCGATGCGACTCATAAAGCTCCGACAGAACAGCCACATGACCAGAGACACCAGGACGAACGCTATGGCCACCAGAGCCGTCTGACCTCTCTCGATTCTCCTGAGAGGGGCCAGCAGAGAGGCCTCGTCCGAGGCCAGGGAGAGAAAGAGTCCCTTGGGAAGAGGGAAGGAGAGCACTCTGTAACGGCTATCTGCGATGTCCACGGTCCTGACCGGGACCTCGTCCAAACTTCCCTCCTCGATCGCGTCGAATACCGCCGCCATGGACTCCCTTTCGCCGTCGTCAAGGTTGTCCGCCAAGACCCCTCCGTCCAGCGCCGTCAGTATAACCGCCCCATCGGAGGAGAGAGAATCTATCTCCGAGACGAAGGAGGACACGGGAATATCCGCTCCCATCACCCCCAGCAGCCGCCCCTCCTGGTACAGAGAGTAGACCGGCAGAGAGAGCGTCATGACAGGCTCCTCCGATCTGGGGGAGATCCAGGGGGACGAGAGCACCATGGCTCCCTCTTCCTCGGCTCTTCTATACCACCCCTCCGCCCTGGGATCGTAATCGTCCTCCTCGGGGAACCACATGTTCCCGTCCATGAAACGACCGCTGGGAAGGGCCAGGTAGATGTCGGAAAGCCCCATGGAAAGAGAGGTCTCAGTCAGGTTTCTCATGTAGTTCCCGGCGGTTCCGGGAAGAAGCCCCAGGTCCTCTATCATGAAGGACAGGTTTCTGCTCCCGGTGGTCAGGACGTTCTCCATGGACCTCAGCCAGTTGGCCACCGCCGCGGCGGAGCTCCTGCTCTCCCTGTTCTGCCCTCCGTCCAGAAGGTCCGATACGGTCGCCCTGGCCCCTCTTGAGGAGAGCAGAGACAGACCGGCCATGGCGACGCATATGGCTATCACCAGAAAGACCAGCTTTTTTCTCAGGGACATATCGGAAAACCTACCCTTCGGAGGTGCTATAGGATCGCCTCTCCTGAACCCAGGCGCTCTTGCCCAGCTCGGAGGTGCGTCGTTTGGCCATGTGCTTCAGAGATGCGGCTATCTCGGCGATCCTCGCCGGATGGAGGGAGTCACCCAATCTGTCGCTGTCCAACACCGCCAGGCTGAGGGTTACCAGAGGGACCCGACAGACCTCCCCCTTTCTATCGGTGGAGCTATACCCTCCGGTCCGAACGTCCTCGTCCTTAAAGTGAACGAGTTTGCGGCGGTCGAACTCCCTGCAGATGGCATCGAGATAGTCCTCCGGCAGAGGCCCGGAGATAACCGCGACGAAATCGTCGCCTCCCACGTGCCCCACCATGGCCCGGCATCCCAGCTCCATAAGCCCCTCCTGAAGAACCGAGGCCGTGAGCTTTATCAGCTCGTCCCCCTCGACGAATCCGTAGGTATCGTTGTACTCCTTGAAGCGATCCAGGTCGGCGTAGATCAGAGAGAAGGCCCCTCCCCCCTGCTGGGCGCAGGATATCCAGCGCTGGATGTCCTGGTTTCCGGGAAGGCCGCTCAGGGGATTGCAGGTCAGGGCCTGACGAACCTCTATCTCGGCGGAACGGGCTATCACCTGCTTCATTGTGACCGTCCCGAGATAGCCGCCTCTGGCGTCCACCACTGCCACGGGATCGTAGATATCCTCGGGACACCTCTCCATGGCCAGCCGGGACAGAAGACGGACCGAACAACTGTGGCTCACCGACAAAAAGTTCCTCTTCGCCGCCTCCTCTATAGGTCGGTTCTGGAAGAGATGGAAACCGTAGGCCCCACCCATCTTTGCGGCGAAGTCGTTTCTAGTTATCAGTCCCACCGGCTTCGCCCCGTCCAGGACCACCACGTGGTCGAACTCGGCGGTGTTCTTCATCAGATACCAAAGTTCCTTGCAGGAACACTCGTTTTTCTGCATAGCCTTGGCCCTGGTGGTGAGAGAGAGCAGTCCGTCCAGGTTCTCTCCCTCCCTCTGCTGTAGCTCCTTCCATATGGACTGTACCCTTTCCCTGAATTCGTCGGACAGCTCCGCCGGTCCCTCCGAGGGCAAGGCGAACAGGAAGCCCTGGACGAACCTTATACCCAGTCTCATGAGAGTCTCCAGTTCCTCCCAGGTCTCCACCCCCTCGGCGACTATCCTAGACTCCACCTGTGATGCCAGGCCTATGAGGGAGCGGACTATATGCTGTTTTCTCGGCTCCTCGTGGATATCCCGGACCAGCCCCATGTCCAGCTTTATGTAGTCCGGTATGCAGGAGGCCAACATGAGAAGCCCGGAGTGACCCGACCCCATGTCGTCTATGGCTATCCGGAATCCCTGCTCCTTCATGCCCTCCACCCGACGGGAGAGTTTGCCGTAATCCGAGACCTCTTCCCGTTCGGTCAACTCTATTACCACTCTGGACGCGCTTATATCGCAACGCTCCACTACGAAACCGTTGAAGCTCTCGGGAAAACGATCGTCCAGAAACACCGTAGGGGTCACGTTTATGAAAAATCTCTTATCCTCCGAGTCTATCACGGAGGACATACGGTCCATCGCCCTGTCACGACACATCTGCTCCAGCTCCCAGAGCTTCCCGAACCGGTCGGCGGCATCGAAAAGCTCCGTCGGTGAATCCATCGGGGGAATACCCCTGGAAAGGGCCTCGTAGCCCCATATTTTGGCACCGAAAAGATCCACCACAGGCTGAAACACCGTCTTCACCCCGTCTCGACGGAGGATTTCCTCCAAAGCGTAAGACGGAAACACCTCCAATATAGTCGCTCCAGACACCGATACCACCTCCATTCAGAGGGTACAGGACTAGGATGTCGGGGATGTAACGACAAGATGACGGCAAAGTAAAAAAGGAGGCGGCTTTTCAGCCGTCTCCCTGGACAAAACTTTTACGAATCTTTTTAAGGATATCTCTAAGTGGAACTGCCGTCGTTGATCTCCTCGAGAATCTCCTCCAGAACCCTGTGGCGATCCTCGTAGGGAATCTGACAGGTGCCCACCCTGAAGTGACCTCCCCCTCCGAAACGGAGCATCAGTTTCCCCACGTCCACCGAGGAAGTCCTGTTCAAGATGGAGTGTCCCAACGATATCACGCAGAATTCGGCGTTCTTGCCGTCGAAGAGCCGGACGGAGATGTTCTGATCGGGGTAAAGGGCGTACTCTATATGACGATTGCCGACGTAGGCCTCGTCGTTACCGACGAAATCTATGACTATGGCGTCTCCCTCAGCTCTGCTCTTTTTGGTGAGCATCTCCCTGAAAAGAGGCTGATGTCTCCTGTAGCGGACGACCCTCTCTCTGACGTCCTCCAGGGACAGTATCTCGTCTATGTCGTGGTTTCTCAGATATTCGACCAAGTCGTCCATGAGCTGGTAATTCGATATTCTGTAGTCTCTGAAACGGCCCAGGCCGGTTCTGGGATCCATAACGAAGGACAGAAGGACCCACCCTTCCGGATTCAGTATCTCCTCCCTGGAGAAGTCCGCAGAATCCGCCTTGTCCGCCACGTCCACCAGATAGCTAAGCCTGGCGAGCGGGCCCTCCGCTCCACCGTAATAATCGAAGATGACCCTGGCGCAGCTCTTGGCACCCGGATCGCAGGCCCCCTCCCAGTGGTGGCGGAACATCTCCTCCCTCTCCACCTCGGAGGCGTGATGGTCGAACCACAGACCGCATCCCGGAAGATAGGGAACATTGGCCAGAACGTCGTTCTCGTCGGCCTCCACCAATCCATCCTGTATGTCCTTGGGATGGACGAACTTTCTCTCGTCCATAACCCCCATCTCCTTCAAAAGCACGGCACACATCAGGCCGTCGAAGTCGCTTCTGGTCAGAAGTCTCATTCTAGGAAGGCTCCTTTCCAAGTCTCAATCCGAGGGAGAACAAGGTCGCCCCGGTGAAGAGCAGGTTTATACCGACCAGAAGCCCGACTCCCCAGGCCGCGGCGAAAAGGTTATGCCAGATCAGCCCCGCCAGGAAGAGCGACAGGACACCGCTGACCAAGAGCCAGCCCCATCCTACGAGCCCTCTGAGCTTAAGGGCGGTGAAGACCTTAAAGACTCCCTCGAGGACAAAGTAGACGCTCAGGATCATGGTCAGGGTAACCACGCCGCTCAGGGGCTTGGCCAAAAGTATTATCCCTGTCATAGCGGCCAGCAGGGCCCACAGGAAATCCCCTGCTCCGCTACGGCCCTGCCGTCTCTCCCTGTATCCGCTGACGGCCTGGACGACACCAGCGGAGACCATGAGCCATCCCACCAACGTCTCCACCGCCAGCGAAGCCATGAAGGGCATGGACACAGCCAGAGCCCCCAACAGAAAGAGACAGACACCTACGATCATCACTCGGCCTCTTTTGGCCTTTATACTCTCGCTATCCATACCGACCAAAGTAATCATGCTCAATCCTCCATATCAAAAGCTCACGAACGCCGTTTTAGGAAACCTCGTTTATCCTTAACGAGAGTATATCATCGAGAGGGTAAGATAGAAAATCACAACTGTTCCTAGCAGGGTACATCTTCAAACTCACGTCCGAGTTTCCTCGGAGAGGTCGTTTCGGCTCCGCCCTGTCTCGCCCGGCCATACATTTTTTCCGTTAGCCACTTGACAGGTCCGAGAACCGGAGATAGAATAACCAAAACTTTTCAGACAATAATCGGAGAGGAGGAACCCGAGATGACAAGAAGAAGTTTTAACATATCAATAGTCGTCATGATAGTCGTCCTAATTATCGGCTGCGGGGCTCCTCCCGGTGCCGTTGTCGCCATGTGACGACGATCTGCCGAGAGCGGGGCCCTCTTAGAGGACCTCGCTCTTTTTTTATTACCGACGCACGAAAAGGAAGAAAAGCAAAAAACAGGAGAATCAAAACTAGAAAAGGAGTGTCGATCATGACCATAACCACGATGAGAAACAGCGCAACCTTCTACGTCGCCGAGGAATTCAAGGGCCCCTTCGTAGGCTACACCCTCTGTGACCCCATACCCCAGGAGCGACGGTTCGCGGCGAAATTCGAGGTCAACTCGGTTCGCTATCGCGGTCCTTTCGAGGGCATCCGCTAAAGACGGACTTTCCTCACCCCACTCGCGTGGCCTTCGATTGGCAGATCGAAGGCCTTTTTCATATCCAAAGGGATCGGTTCTGTTATACTTGGATGGATAAAACACTGCTAAAGGCTCATGCTCTAAGGACTTTAGACCCAAGGAGCTGGGGCTTAAGACGCCAAGAAAAGGAATGACGATCCATGGAAAATATCGCCGACGTACTATCCAACAGAATAGAAAGGATTTTCCAGGAGAAAGGGCTCAAGCCCTGTCTGACCCCGGACGGTAAGATCATCGTCATGGACGACGATTTCACCACCCGCTACAAGCTGGACATAGCCTTCAACAACAGCGACTTCAGCTGTATCGTGCTCGGAAGAAGGGATAACTCGCTCAGGGACGCCAAGAATTTCAACGTACCTTGGACGAGCGGGGAGGACATCAGGGAATTTCTGGAATACCTGGCATCGATGGACTGAGAGGCGGAATATGAGATTTTCCTCTAATACGATAAACCGAGCTCTCCTCCTCTCCTTCGTTCTGTCCATGCTCCTCTCCATGGGGCCTGCGAGAGCCGACATGAGACAGGCCGTAAAGGCCTACTCGGAGAAAAGATACAAGGACGCCTATACCCACCTCCTCCCAGAGGCGGAAAAAGGGGATCCTCTGGCTCAGTGTACCCTGGGATACCTATACGACCAGGGGAACGGAGTCTCCCAGGACAAGGGCAAGGCCATGAAGTGGTACAAAGAGGCGGCGAAGGGCGGATCCGCCGACGGACAGTACAACCTCGGTCTGATGTTCCGAGACGGAGAGGGAACGCCCAAGGACAGCTATAAGGCGACCTACTGGCTCGAGAAGGCGGCCTCCCAGGGACACCAGACAGCCCAGATAGCACTAGGAATGATGGCCATGGACCCCGACGAAGGGGAACCCCGCTACGAAGACGGAGTCAAGTGGTTCGCCATGGCGGCCGAAGAGGGCAACATATCGGGATGCTACAACCTGGGCAGACTTCTCTCCCTCGGCAGAGGAATCGAGAAAGACGAGGCCAAGGCTATCGATCTTCTGAGGAAGGCGGCAGAGGGAGACCACGTCTACGCCCAGCACGATCTGGGAGTCCTATTGGGAAAAAGCGACGATCCCAAGCTGGTCGAGGAAGCGAATAAATGGCTCGAAAAAGCGGCTAGCGAGGGATACGACGATTCCCAGCTATCCTACGGAGCGTTCCTCCTCCGAAACGGGAGAGAGGAGGAGGCCAAGGACTGGCTCAAGATGGCTTCCGACAGGGGCAACCCGGAGGCGCAGTACCTCCTGGGTCAGCTGTGTCGCCAACAGGGAGGCTCCTTCAAGGAAGCCGCGAACTGGTTCGGACTGGCGGCGAGACAGGGACACGGCCCGGCCCAGTACGCCCTAGCCACCCTTTACGAAAGGGGCATAGGGGTCGAGAAAGACCCCACTCTGTCGGCCCTCTGGTACAGAAGGGCGGCGGAACAGGGTATACCGGAGGCCCAATACAACCTATCGGTTATCTACAGAAAAGGCTCCTCTCTGCCTAAGGACCCGGAGAAATCGCTCCTATGGCTGAAAAAAGCGGCCGAGCTGGGACTCCCGGAGGCCCAATATTCCCTTGGAACACTTTACAGAGAGGGAGATGAAATTTCCAGAGACCTCTCGAAGGCGGCGGAACTGTTCCGAAAAGCATCGAACCGGGGAAACGCCGAATCACAATGCGCCCTGGGGCTGATGTACCTTCGGGGAGCCGGAGTTCCTAGAGACGAGAAAGAGGCCATCGAACATTTAATAGCCTCCGGAGAGACAGGCTATCCATCGGCCCAGTACAACCTGGGACTGCTCTACTCCCGGGGAGAGGCGGTTCCCAGGGATACAGCCGAGGCGGCCAGATGGTTCAGAAAAGCAGCTCTCCAGGGTCATCCGGGAGCTCAGTGTAATCTGGGAGTCCAATACGAACGGGGAGACGGAGTGGCTCTCGTGCCATCCGCCGCCGTTACCTGGCTGGGCAAGGCCGCAAAACAGGGGGAGCCCTACGCCCTTTACAATCTGGCCCTGCTCTATCAAAAAGGCAAAGGGGTCGAACGGAACAGAGAAAGGGCGGTAGAGCTGCTTGAAAAGGCGATCGAAGCCGGAAGCTGGGATGCCCCCTACTCTCTGGGGTGTCTCTTCGCCGGAGACGACGGAGGTCCTGTCAGAGAGATCTCGGCCCTCTACAGACTTTGCCAGGCCGCATCCATAGGAGACAGGCGGGCCATGTTGAGGCTGGGGCTAGCCTACGACGAGGGGAAGCTGGTGGCTCCGGACAAGATGGAAGCGGTGAAGTGGATAAGAAAAGCCGCCGAGCAGGGATCCGACAAGGCTCAGTTCACATTGGGAGCCATGTACCTCAAAGGGGACGGACTGGTAAAGAGCCATAACGCCGCCATGAGCTGGTTCTGTGAATCAGCGAAACAGGGAAACCTCCAGGCTCAGTACAACCTGGGGCTGTGCCTCTGGAACTCGGAGGACGAAGAGCTTAGATCGTCGGCGATCACCTGGATGGAGAGAGCGGCTCAGGGAGGATACGCCCCGGCCCAGTGCGAATTGGGTATCCGCTACATAACGGGGGAGGGGCTTCCTCAGTCCGACCCGGCGGCTCTGAGATGGTTCTCCCTTTCGGCGGAACAGGGCTACGTACCGGCCCAGTACAACCTGGCGGTCCTGTATCTCTACGGAGGCCCCTATCTATCTCCCGACGAGAGCTCGGCCTTCCACTGGTTCTCCAGAGCGGCCGAGGAAGGCTACAGGGACGCACAGTTCTATCTGGGATGCCTCTACGAGAGGGGAAACGCCGTCTCCAGGGACGTGAAAGCCGCCAAGACATGGCTTACCATGGCCATGGAGGGCGGAAGCTCCGAGGCCAGAGAGGTACTTAACGAGATGGAACGGGACGAGGACTTCGCCATAGGCAAGGAAGACATGCCCCGTCTCCCCTTCGGGAGCGACCTACCCACTGTCCCCTCGGTTAAAAACAATATGCACGAAAAAAAGGAGGCCTGAGGCCTCCTTTTCTCATGGACAAAGTTTTGCTTTACTCCGCGACGATATCCTGAGAGGACTCCCAGAAACCGTGGATATTGCAGTAGGATGTGGCTATGAGAGTACCCGAGGTCTTCAGGTTCAACCTCACCACACCATAGGGATCGGTGAACACCGGCCCCTCGTTGGCTCCCTTCACCGAGGCCCCGTGACCGTCGAAATCGACCTTGGCCACCTCGTAGCCGAACTTATCCCCTTCGGGCTTGAAGGAAAGCTTTATCCAGCAGATGTGATGTTCCGTCGTGTTGGGATGGGCTATCTCCTTGCCGACGCTCAAGGTTACGTCGAAAGGCTCTCCCGCCTTCACCTTCTCGGGAGCCTCGATCACCGGTACGTGTTTCTCGCCCTTCCAGTCCCCGCTCTGAAGCAGTTCTCCGAACTTCATGTCTAGAACCTCCTTCGTCTCAATGCTTGAGGTCTCGCAACCTCTTATGAAATTATGCCCTCTGGAGACAACAAAGTCAAGCGTTTTCGTAGGATATCCTCTATCTACCCCAGGGAGTTACCTTCACGACCGCCCTGTCGGTCCTGCCTTTTTCATCCACCGCCGATATCCTGTGCCGCCCCTCCGAGATGGACCAGAAAAGCCTTCTTCCCCCAGGGACCGTCCCCAGGTGAAGCCCGTCGACGAACCAGGATACCTTTCCCGACGCCCCCTCGCAGGAAAGGGGGATCCTCGGCGGCTCTCCCAGAGGGGGCATTAGATACTCCGCCCCGTCCAGAGGAGAGACGATGGCCAAGAAGGTCTCCCGAGCCTTTCCCCAGGCCGCCAGCTCCGGAGGGAGAACCGTGATCGATTTTCCGCCGGTCCAGCGGTGCAGGTCGCAGGGGCCTTCCGGCGAGACACCCGGGATATACCAGGCCTCCTCTCCGGATGGACAGGCCGAGTTGAGAGGCAGCCCGGAGAGGGAACAAACGGTCCGCCTGGACACCCCCGCTGGAGGGAGGGGCATGGTCCCTCCCAACCTGGACATCACCTCTACTACGACCGGGACAGAGGCGGAAAGGCCCACCAGCTCGGGATGAGGCGTCCCCTCGGGATCTCCGAACCACACTGCGAAGGTCCAGCTCTCGTTCCAGGCAACAGCCCAGGCATCCCTGAACCCGTAGGAGGTCCCGGTCTTGAAGGCCATCTCCGCTTTGCCGGACAGGAGAGATCTCAGATAAGGAGAGAGCCTGTCCGAATCCCTGAGTATCTCCCCCACTAGAAAGGAGCTCTCTTGGGAAAAAGGAGAATCCTCCCATCGATCCCCTCCCGTCCCCTCCAGAAAGGACAGAGGACGGCTTCGCCAGGTCGCCAGGGTCGAGAAAGCCCTCAGAAGCTCCAACAGGGTAACCTCGCACCCTCCGAGGATCAGGGAATCGCCGTAGTGGTCGCCGTCCTCCCTCAAAAGGGAGAATCCCAACGTCCTGAGACGGTGGAGGAAACGCTCCGATCCGACGGATCTAAGGACCCTCACGGCCGGTACGTTCAACGAATCCGCCAAGGCGTCGGAGGCGGAGACCGGGCCGCGATAGCGAAGATCGAAATTTCTAGGCGCCCTGCCGGACAAGGACAGAGGGGTATCCGCCATCAAGGACGACGGGGACAGCAGCCCCCCCTCGAAGGCCATGGCGTAGACGAAGGGCTTCAGGGTGGACCCGGGAGAACGGGGAGAATCGCAACAGTCCACCCAGCTCCAGGATCTGTCCTGGTCGAACCGACCGTTCCCCACGTAGCCTCTGACGGAACCGTCTCGGTTGTCGACCAGGGCCGCCGCCCCGGTCACCTTCCTGGGCATCCCTCTCAGCGCCGAGGAGACGGCCTTCTCCAAAAAAAGCTGGACCTGTCTATCCAGGGTGGACCGACCCCCTTCGGGGGATTCCTCCAACACCTTCGACACGAACAGAAAATCCCTATCAGGGATGGAGATACCGCCGGGCAGGGGCTCCTCCATGGCAAGGATAACCGCCTCTCCCGAGACGACACCTCTCTTGCCAAGATCCCTCAGTATCCGGTCTCTCCTGGCCCGAAGCCTCTCGGGATGGAGGTCGGGACGGTATCTGGTGGGGCCCTTCAACATGGCCACCAAGACGGCGGCCTCCGCCAGGGAGAGGTCCTTCGGAGATTTTCCCCACCACCCGAGGGAGGCGGCCCCGGCTCCTTGAAGGACTCCGCCGAAAGGAGCCCGATTCAGGTACATCTCCAGTATCCCGTCCTTGGATAGCCTACGCTCCAGGTCGATGGCCTGGAGGAACTCCCTGGCCTTGGCGGAGAAGGTCCTTTCCCTGGGCCTTGCCATCCTTATCAGCTGGCTGGTTATCGTGGACCCTCCCGAGACGATGCCGCCGCTTCGAAAGTTCTGGACCGCGGCCCGAACCAGACCGAGCCAGTCCACTCCGTGGTGATCCCGAAAACGTCGGTCCTCCACCTCTATCAAGACCAACGGCAGCCATCTCCCCATCTCGTCCAGGGAAAGGGGCAGACAGAGTTTGTCCTCCGAGGTGAGTCCCACCCACAAGACGTCTCCATCTCGATCGGTGACCCGGGGAGACCGATCCAGAGAGGCCACCTCCCGAACGGTAACCGGGCTTACGGCGAAAGAGGCGATCCAAACGGCCAGGGCCGCCGCTAAGGGCAGCCCCGGAATCGCGCACAACAGAAATTTTATTTTCATGACGGCCTATCGGACCGAGAGACGGCCTCCGCCGCTCACGCTCCTGATGGATGAATCGTACATTCCCTCCGCGTAGACTGGAGGCCACAGGAAATCCCCTCTGGCCGTGACGCGGCAACGATATTCCAGTTTCAAGGTCTTCTCCACCGACGAGGGGAAGAACAGCACCCGATCGAAACGCACGTCTCGCCTCACGGAGGAGCCTCCTGAGACGAATCCCGAGGGTGTCTTCCACACCTCCAGACATCCGGGAAGCATGTCCACGACGACCAGGTCCTTCACCTTTCCCGTGGGGGTAACCTCTATGGAAAGGACCACCTCGTCTCCCAACGAGAGGGGCTCGTCCCCGTCTATCGGCTCTCCGTCGGCGTTCCTCAAGGTACGGCGTACCGAGATCCCTTTGTCGAACGGCTCCACCGGATCGAGAGGAACGCCGGAAAGGCTCCAACCGCAGAACAGACGTCCCGGTCCGGCGTTATCCACCCTCCAGGACACGAAGGAATCGGAGGAAAGGGCCAGCTCGTCTCCGGCGGCCATCTTGAAGACATCGTCGCCACCGGTCACCTCGGCGAAGAATGGCTTGACGTCGCTCCTCCGGGAAAAACGGCCCAAGGTGAGGACCGCCATACCGGCCTCGTGGGTCGAGAGGTCACCGGCCTCTATCGCCTTGGAGAGCTGGGCGGCCAAAAACGCCTCGTCGGACGAACCGGGTGCCAGCTCCTCCATGGCCAGAAGCCGAAGGGCCATATCCCTGACGGCGGAACCGTAACGATCGGAACCGGACAGCTCCGCCCCTCCCAGCAGCTTGAGCCCCAGATCCCTCTTTCCCGCCAGGCCGTAGGCTCCTGCCAGAAGGTACCTACCGGCAGAATCCATCTCTCCTATACGCTCCGAGAGCCAGGCCATCCACCCTAGAGGGGGCTGATCGGAAAGGGACATGACATAGGCGGCATAGGCCTTTCGGGAAAGGTCGAAAGCCGACTCGGAGCTCTCGGAGAGAACCGACCGTAGATATCCCTCGGTCCTGTGCATCATCGACAGAGGCACCTCTTCCTCGGCCATCGAGGCCAGCAGATGGGCTGCGTAGAGGCTTCCCCACCGATCCACCTCTCCCTCCGGCCAGTAGGAGAAACTGCCGTCGTAGAGCTGCATGGTCTGCAGTCGAGCGATCCTGTCCGGCACGGAGGTAGACCGTCCCATCCTGTCGGCCATGTCCCCGAGGGTCACCGACGGCCACAGGGCCGACACGGTCTGCTCCAGGCACCCGTAGGGATAGCGGTCCAAAAACTGGATCAGAGGCATCAGGTCGGCGTTAGGCGCACCGGAGAGATACAGAGAGGCCCTCAGGGTTCCGGGGAACCATCTGCCCTTCTCCGGCATCTCGAAAACGCCCTTACCCAGAGCCTCGCTTCCGGAAACGGTTATCCTGGGCATGGGAGGTCGAACCACCGTGTCCCTGCGAACGGAGAAGTCCATTCCGTCTCCGAGAAGCCGTACCGATAGAGAGCCGGTTCCGGCCCGATCGGAACCGCGAACCTTCAGGTAGACCACCGAGCTCTCCCCTGCGGAAAGGACCAGGTCGTCGGAGACCGCTCCCTCCAGAGACAGAGATCCCTCTGCTTTCATATCCATGTGAAGCTTCAGGTCCTCCTTCGCCGTCGATATGAGCTGCACCGGCACCAGTACCATGTCTCCCGGAGCCAGAGCGTCCGGAACGGTCGGATCGACGGTGATCGGGCGGGATATGGACAGGTCCGTATGGGCCGACCCCACAGAGGAACCCGAGAAGACCGCCATGACCCTGGCCCCGCCGGAGAACTCCGGAAGGTCGAAGGAAAGATCGACCTTCCCTCCCTCGGAGGCCACCGTCTTCACCATAGAGAGAACCCTGAATCCCCTGGCCCTGACGGGAGACAGATTTACCCCGAAGGCGGCTCTGGCCTCGGCACCGTCACCTCCGGCGGGATGAAGCAGAGGAGTCTCCCTCGACTCTATGGGCATCAGCTCGTCGTAAAGGTCCGAGGCCCTGGACGCCAGAGCTCTTCTGGCGGTGAAGGCCTCCCATGGATCGGGGGTCTCGTGGCCGGTCAGCCTCAATATGCCCTTGTCCACCAGGGCTATCCAGAGATCTCCCGACAGGGGCTTCCCTTCGCCGTCTCTTACCTCTACGGACAGATTCAGGGTCCCGCCCGGTTCCGCCTTTTCCGGCACGTCCAGAGACACGGAGGCCCTGTAGCCGAGGTTCATCTTTACCGGCACGACCCCGAGAGCCCTGTGGGATCCCCATTCGTCCTTATCGGAGACGGGACGCACTACCTGGAAGGTACACCAGCCGTTCGGCCATGCCTCGGAGGACGGAACGAACTCGATCCGCCCCTCCGGCTCGGAAACTTCTACGACCTTCCGCTCTATAATCCCCTCGGCCTCGAAGGTGAACAGCCCCGTTCCGGTGAAGGGAGCGCTGTAGCTGAGGACGGCCCTGTCTCCGAAGTTATAGCTCTCTTTATCCAAGGTCAGCTCGACCTTTCCGGGAAGCACCGCCTTTCTGGACGTCCCTCCCCATGGGGTCCAGGCGTCGAATCTGATCGATCCGGTGGAACCTCCCTTTCCGGAGAAAGTCAGCAGATAGCGTCCGTCCCCTTCCGGCACCACTGTAAGATCGGCAAGGCCGTCCTTTAACTCGACCTTCCCGGAGGCCACCTCCGACCTCTCCTCCTCCCATCTCATCCTGGTCCTGCCGTCGTCCCGCACGAGAACAGGGCGATCCGCCAGGGAGAAGAGAGTCCAGGAGATCTCGCCGGAACGGATCGGATCGTCCTTAGAGGTCACTGCCGCTATTTTCAGTTGGACCGGCTCGTCAGGCATGACGTCGCCCTCGGGGAATCTAACCCCTATCTGCATCGGGTTCAAGGCGCATGAAACGATCTCCGTCCGGGTAACCCAGCGGCCGCCTGCCTCCATGACGTTTAAACTTACAGCCAGATCTATCATGGGAGGGGTTCTCCAGTCGTCCGGAACGGTCCAGGAAAGGCGCCCCTCTCCGGAACCGTCCAGATCGCCGCCTCCGAGGTAGATCTCTCCGCCCTCGTAGGAGACTTCGCCGTCGCCGAAGGAGAAATCGGGGAACCTATCGGAACGGTAGACCGATTCCCTGGAGAAGGCCTTCGCCTCCCAGGCAAGACCGCCCGCCGGCGCTCCGAAGAGATAATCGGCCCGGAAGGACAGGTCCATGGTTCTGCCGGAGGAAAGAGGTCCCTCCGGAACGTTCAACCCAAGCTCTATCTTGGGAGGAGTGAAGTCCTCCACCAGGAAAGAGGCATCGGCGAGGGGAGAGCCTTCGTCGCCCGGCACGAACAGCTCGAAGCGGTACTTTCCCGAGGGAGCCGCGTCTGGCAGATCGAAGGACCCCGTGGCGGTTCCGGAGGAGGACAGCTCGGTCCTGCCACGGAACATCTCGTATCCCAGGGAATCGACCAATCGCCACATCAGAGGGAAACGTCCCGGCATGGACATCTTGGGGCCTCTGACCACCGAGGTAATCTGAACCGACTCGCCCGGACGGAATATCCCACGGGGCAACAGACATTGTCCCTCGTAGGTCTCGTTCCAGGGAGCGCCGGACACGTCCAGACCGTTGTCTGCGAACAGGTTGCCCGACAGAGACAGAAAGGTCAGGTCCTCGTCTAGTCGAGCCACCACCACCGACGGGAGAAGCTGAGGATCCCAGTCGCAGTCGCGGACGACGGACCAGAGCCCGTCTCCGTCCGTGACTCCCTCCGCCAAAAGCTGGTTGCTGGAGGAGTACACCGATATCTCCGCCCCCTCGACCGGTTTGCCCGTGGACAGCCCGTCGAGCCATACCATCAGGCTGTCGTCGTAGACCCTGGCGGAAAGGCCGAGATCCGTCAGTGTAACCAGCTGTCTGGCTCTGGTCCATCCGGAGTCCTCGTCGGAGGCCTCCAGCATGAAGACCCCCCGGGACTGTCCAAGATAGGCCTCCAGATCCACAGCGCCTCGTATCGTCTCGTTAACCCTGTTATCGATCGGGAGCTCCCAGTCCTCCAGGCGTCTCGTCAGAGAAGTGGAAAGCTCCGACCCTCCGTCCAGGACCCCCATGGCGACCGGCACGTTGTTTGGGTAGAGCTTCCATCCCCGAAGCCTCAGCCTGTCGACGTTCACCGTCTCCACGGCTATCCTGGGATCGTCGAACGGAGTCAGGAATGTCCCGGCGACAGGAAAACGGATCGACCGGGGCACGTCGGGCATGATGAAGGTCCGCCTCTCGTCGGCCACGAGTCCATCCCCACCTCCCAAGCCCTTTTTAAGGGACAGGACTATCCTCTCTCTCGGGGGGAACTCGCCTACCAAGGCGAAACCGCCGTAGGTCGACTCCACCCGGAAGGACCTCTCGGGAGAGACGAAGACGTATCCCTTTACGTCTCTGGGATCCACCGGCCTGGAGGTATAGATCACTATCTTGCCTCTGTCGACCGTCTCCGTCTCGGTATAGGTTCCCGTTATCTTTACGGACGATGAGGGTTTCAAGGTGACCTTTTCGGTCTTCTCAAGTCCGAGAGGCCCCTCGTCGGAGGTAAGCCCTTTCTCGACCACCACAATAAGGTTGTCGCCGGGTATCCTTTCGGACGCTACGGTTATCCTATCCGAGGGAACCTCTCCCTGAGGACGGAGCCTCACGGACTTACCGTCTGACCTCCCGGAGAGAAAGCCTAGAAGCCTCTTGGGAGGCACCGGCATGGAAAACCGAAGCTCCAGTGACATCTCCCCGTAAGGCGTTATGGACACCTGTCTCGCCGACAGAAGTCTGAGAGGAGGGGTGTTGAAGGAAAAGGTCTGGGCTCCGGCCAGCAGCCGTCCGGACAGATCCCTGACCGGACCGACCGTCGCCCTGTAGGAGGTCGCTCGGGAGAGAGGTTCGTCCGGGGTAAACAGCAAGGTTTGAGGATCGTCCCAGAGGGCCCTGCCGGACAGAGACGGTGAAAAATCGAGAGGAATCTGGTCCACCGGCAGTATCTTCCCAAGCAAAGTATCGGGAACTACGGGAGAGGAAAAGACCACCTTGATCTCCGGTTTTCCCGAGACCTCCCCTCGAGGCGTAAAGCTACGGACCGTAAAGTCATCCGCTCCGAAAGCTACGGACGACGAAAAAACCAACATAAACAGGGAAAGAATCAGCACAGCCCTTCTCATTGCGGATCGTCACCTCCGAGACACATATTCATGCCAAATCTAGTTGTCCTCTTTCGGCATCCTAGGTTATTATTGTACTGTAAGACCCATCCCATCAGAGGAGCCTGAGAGAGTCGATGAAGAAAGCCAGATTGAACGAGTTGCTCACAGCCTTCGTTACCCTACTATACCTCAGAGCGGTCAATTTCCATACCGTCTCAAAGGGGGTTCTTTACCGATCGGCCCAGCTCAACCTCGATCGGCTGTCCCGCTACGTCGAGACCCATAGCATCAAGAGCATAGTGAATCTGAGAGGACCTCAGGCGGGAAGACGATGGTACCGCAGAGAAAAGGAGTTCTCCCGATCCAGAGGCATAGTCCACGCCGACTTCGACCTTTCCGCGATAAGGAAGATTCCGGTCCAGGAGCTAGACCGCATACTGGAGTTCATGAGAAACGCCCCCAAACCGATACTCATACACTGTTACGCCGGAGCGGACCGAACGGGTCTGATAGCCGCTCTGTGGCGCCTGGCCGAGGACAGAGACGCTCCCCTTCAGGCCCTTAGCCGTCAGCTATGTTGGATGAAGGGTCATTTTTCCACCCTCCACATAGGTACCAACGCCATGGTCCGATCGTTCTGGGATTATGTTAGACACATCCAAGGGGACGGCCCTCTGAGAGGTCGCCCTCTGGCAGATTGACATTCCAGCGAAAAAGAGAGCTTCTCGGCAACGCCCCGATAGGACGGGCGTTGCTGTCTTTGTCGCTGCCGTCGATAGCCGGGCTGGTGCTACAGACCGCCTACAACCTGGCGGACACCTTTTTCCTCTCTCTATGGGTGGGGCACCACGCGGTCGCGGCTCTGGCGGTGGTCTTCCCCATGCAGCTCATTATCATAGCACTGGCTCAGGGGATCGGAATAGGCGGATCGTCTCTGATCGCCACGGAACTTGGAGCGGAGAACGAAAAAGGAGCCGAGGAAATCCTCGGCACCATGACGATGCTGATATCCCTCGGCTCCGCCTTTATAGTCACACTCTCCCTCGCCTTTATCTCCCCCACACTTTCATTCCTGGGAGCCAGCGAACAGACCCTTCCCCTGGCAAAGGACTACGGCGTCATAGTCCTCCTGGGCAGTCCTATGCTTGCCTTCTCAATAATGGCCAACGGCATAGCCAGAGCGGAGGGAGAGGCTGTTATGGCCATGAAGACCCTGGCCATATCGGCCGCCACCAACCTGGTGCTCGACCCCATCATGATAAGATATCTCGACCTCGGAGTCGCAGGCGCCGCATGGGCCACAGTGATCGCTCAAGCGGGGTCGGCGTCTTGGATGGCCCTGTACCTCGGGGGAAAAAGCTCTATCAAGATCAGGACCAGACAGTTGAAGCTGAGAAGATCGGTGGCGACCTCCATAATATCGGTGGGGTCTTCTGCGTTCGTCAGACAGGGATCGGCCAGCATAACGGCGGTTGTACTAAACAGGGTCCTGCTGTCCATGGGAGGCGACCCCGCCGTAGCGGCCATGGGAATATTGAACAGGATATCCACCTTCGTGACCATGCCTCTGTACGGACTGGTACAGGGCATGATGCCTCTGATAAGCCACAATACCGGCTCGGGCAACCAATGTCGGGTTCTGCGGACCATGGACCTATCGGCCCTCTGGGCCACAGCCGTATGCCTGGCCGGAGCGATACCTCTTTGGACCTTCCCCCTTGCGACACTATCTCCTTTTTGCTCCGGCGAGACCCTTGAAATAGCCGTCGCAGCGGCCCCCTACGTTGCCTTGGGGATGCCTCTGGGGGGATTTCAGGTCGTTCTTTCCGGATCCTACCAGGCGCTGTCCAGAGGAAGAGACGCCTTCCTCCTGGACCTGCTCAGGAGGATCGTTCTAGTGGTCCCGGCGATATATATACTCTCCCGCATAGCCGGACTAAAGGGAGTATTCATGGCGATACCTATCTCCGAGGTGATATCCGGAGGAATCTCTATTCTGCTGTTCCGTGAGGTCCGCAGATGCTCGGAAAATAGATGTCTCGTGTCCTCTCAGGACAGTATGTAGGCGATCAAACCCAACAGGGCAGCACAACACCCTCCTACGAGAGCGATGAAAGCGGGAGACCCAACGGCGAAGAGCGACTTCTCCTCCTCGACCCTTACCGCCTTGATGCGAAGACTCTTCTGGGTCATGGCGACGGCCATAACCCCGTCTCCCAGCTCGAACTCCAGCAACAGCCTGTCCGAGTCGGATTCCTCTACCGACGACAGAGGAACGCTCAGAGAACCGTCGAAGGATTCGTTTTGGCTCTTCATGGTTCCGAAGAGGGGGCTGTCCTCCGGGATTGTTATGGACACTAGATCTCCCGGGGAGACCTCTGACGCCGCCACGCCGTTCACCGGGTCCAGACGGGTAAAGCAGGTGAAGATCAGCTTGGGCAGCTTTCTCTGTATAGGCATATCTCCCAGGGAAGCAGCCGCCTCAGGGGCGTCGTCGTCCCCCTGTCCCTCGCTTTCCTCCTCTTCGGGAAAACGGGACAGCAGCTCGTCGGCCTCGAGGGTGGTCATGCCCTCGATCTTTACGAAGGCGGAACACCCTTCCTCACGGACCTGGGCGGCCCAGGTTCCGAACATCTTCTCTATGTATCTAATCTTGGCCAGGTTCTCCTCCTTGACGTCATCCACTCCGGAATCCCGAAAAAGAGATCCTATTCCGGAGGACAGAGAGGAATCGACAGCTCCGTCGTCCACGAAAGACGAGAAGTCCCTCCAACCGGCCTTTATACCGCCCTTAGGCGGTTCCTCTCCGTCGTGGTTCATCTCTCTAGCATGGCACAGCTTGACCTTCCCCTTGCCGTAGAGAGCGTAAAAGAAAATTCGTCCGCTCTCTCCTCCGTGCCCGATGTCTACTCTACCCTTCAATATGCGATATACACCGTAGCCCCTCGATTCAGCCACCAGGGGTCACCTCCCGTAAAAGCTAATCGTTGCTCCGATAAATTATACATCATCGCAGGATCAACAATAACAATAGGACGACCAGGAAAAAAGCCACCCCCGCCAGAGCAAGTCCCTGCTCCTTGGTGAGCTCGGGAAAAGAGAAAGCCCTCTCGATCTCTTTATCCGCAGCCCTCTTGACCTTGAGGCTTTGCTGCACAATAGACACAGCCCTGAGCTCGTCGGATAGCTTGAAGAGTATCATTATACGCTCCGTATCGCTCTGCTCTACCGACATTACCTCCCCGACGATCTGCCCCTGAAAGGAAGCCCCCTGCTGAAACTTGGCGATGGAATAAAGTAGGCTATCTTCGGGTATATCGAGCCACACGTTCTGCCCCGGCTTCAATTCCGCTGCGGCCACTCCTGCCACCGGATCCAAGAGAACCGAACAGGAAAAAACCGCCTTTGGAAGGTCCTTGCCGTCCCCACCGGAAGAGCTGCCGGAAGAACCGGGACGCCAGGGCTCGTTTTTTTCCCTCTCCTCGGGAAAGGCGGACATAAGCTCCTCTCCTTCCAGATGGGAGAGGGTCTCTATCTTGAGAAACACGAAGCGATCTCCGGTGTAAATAAGTCCTGCGACCTTGTGAAATATCTTCTCGACGTATCTTATCTTGGCCAGATTCCCCTCGCTGAGGTCGTAGACTCCAGCCTCGTCAAGAGACTTGCGAAGTTCCTTTAACATGACGGAGAATTCCAGCTCCTCCGGCACTATCTCGTGGACTTCCGTGCCGTCCGCCCCATCCTCGCTCTTCTCGTCGTCTTCGGCCTCGATCTCACCCGACCAGGCTTCGTCCACAAAGGAGCAGAACTCCCTCCACTTGGACTTTATTCCGTGAGGCATATCCTCCTCGTCAGGTTCGGTCAGGCGACCGTGACAGAGACGTATCCCCTTATTGTCGAAGAGGACGTAGACCAGAATTCGGCCCTCCGATCCTCCATGTCCCATGTCTATCTTAACCTTGAGGAGCTTGTACATCACGTACGGTCTGTTTACGGCCATAAGGGGTTCCTCCATTCCGGACGATATCCATGTCGTTATCTTCCACCATTTTAGACCATGTGGCTTCTTAGGGAAACATAAAAAGGGCCCTCTAAAAGAGGGCCCTAAGGATGATCTTGGTTGCGGGGGCAGGACTTGAACCTGCGACCTTCGGGTTATGAGCCCGACGAGCTACCAACTGCTCCACCCCGCGATGCGGTCTTATGGAGCGGAAGACGGGATTTGAACCCGCGACCCCAACCTTGGCAAGGTTGTGCTCTACCCCTGAGCTACTTCCGCTTCTGTACAACGTATATGGCGGGGCCGACGAGACTTGAACTCGCGACCTCCGGCGTGACAGGCCGGCACTCTAACCAGCTGAGCTACGACCCCGCTCTACCGTTGCGTCGGAAAGTATATCAAAGCCTTCGACGGTTGTAAAGGGGCAAGATAAAAATTCGTACCGAGCAAATCACTCTATCAGGCCCAGGGCGGCCCAACCCGCGGCCATCCTGGCCACCGGGACCCTGAAGGGCGAACAGCTGACGTAGTTCAATCCGAGACTGTGACAGAACGCAACGCTCTTAGGATCCCCTCCGTGTTCACCACAGATGCCTATGGAAATATCCGGTCTGGCCTTCCTGCCTCTCTCGAAAGCAATCGCCATGAGCTCCCCTACTCCGTCTCTGTCCAGAACGTGAAAGGGACTGATAGGGAAGATCCCCTTGTCGACGTATTCCTTCATGAACTTGGACTCCACGTCGTCCCTGGAGAGACCCAGACAGGTCTGGGTCAGATCGTTGGTCCCGAAACTGAAGAACTCGGCGTCCTCCGCTAGCTCGGCAGCCCGAAGAGCCGCCCTAGGAAGCTCGATCATAGTGCCTACCAGATAACTTAGAGAGCCCTGAGGATACTCGGACGCTATTGACTCGACCATTTCCCTCAGCAACGCCATCTCTCCTTTGGTCTGGACCAGAGGCATCATTATCTCCACCTTGAGGTCCACGTCGGGGAGAGAGGACATGGCGTCGAATATCGCCCGAATCTGCATTCCGTAGATCTCGGGATAGACGATCCCCAACCGGCATCCCCGGAATCCCAACATGGGATTCACCTCTCGAAGGGACTCCGCCCGACTCTTCATCTTTCGAAGTTTCGACGTGTCCTCTCCAGCGGAGTCAGCCTCGAGTATCCGTTTATCCAACTCCGGTATCTTGGGCAGAAATTCGTGAAGAGGCGGATCGAGCAGCCGGACTATGACTGGAAGGCCATCCATCTCTCGGAATATGCCCACGAAATCCTCCACCTGCATGGCCCGAAGGTCGTCCAGCGCCTCCTGCCTCTCCTCCAGAGACTCCGCTACGACCATCCTCTGCATCACGGGAAAACGGTCCTCCGCCATGAACATATGCTCGGTTCGACAGAGACCTATTCCCTTGGCCCCGAAGGATCGAGCCCTCTTGGCGTCCTCCGGGGTATCTCCGTTGGCCCATACCTGAAGGTCCGCAGCTTCGTCGGCCCAGTCGAGCACCGTATTCAACTCGTCGGATATGGACGGCAGAGAGAGAGGGACCTCTCCCGCTATGACCCTTCCGGTGGAGCCGTCAACCGTGATGAAGTCGCCCTTTAAGAATTCCCTATCCTCGGTCAGAAGACGCCCTCCCTCCAGGTCGATCGAGATATCCTCCGCCCCGCTGACGCAGGGCTTGCCCAGTCCTCGAGCCACCACGGCGGCATGACTGGTCATTCCTCCCCGGGAGGTCAGTATACCCTTGGCGGCGTAGAGACCGTGTATATCGTCCGGAGTGGTCTCCGGCCGCACCAACACCACCGACTCCCCCTTCTCGGCCATAGCCACCGCCTCGTCGGGATCGAAGACTATACGCCCCACAGCAGCCCCCGGAGAGGCCGGAAGCCCTCGGGAGATTACCTCGGGAACGCAGTTCGGATCGATCTGACTGTGGAGAAGCCTCTCTACCTGTTCGGGAGAGATTCTGCCGAGTGCCTCGTTCCTATCGATCAACCCCTCTTTTTCCATCTCGACGGCGATTCTTACTGCGGCCTCGGCGGATCTTTTTCCCGTCCTGGTCTGCAATATGTACAGCTTACCTCGCTCTACGGTGAACTCTACGTCCTGCATGTCCTTGAAACGTACCTCCAGACGGTCCGCCGTCGCCTTCAATTCCTCGAAAATATCCGGCATCACCTTGGCCAACTCCCCGATCGGCTGAGGGGTTCTTATCCCGGCGACAACGTCCTCTCCCTGGGCGTTGACCAGGAACTCCCCGTAGAGCTTCTTCTCTCCGTCGGCGGGATTACGGCTGAAACAGACACCGGTTCCGCTGTCGCCGCCAAGATTTCCATACACCATTGCCACGACGTTGACGGCGGTCCCCATGGAATCGTCTATACCGTGAATTTTCCTGTAGGTCTTCGCCCTGGCGGTGTTCCAGCTGTCGAATACCGCCTCTACCGCCTCCCTCAGCTGGATCCATGGATCGGAGGGGAAGGTCTCTCCAGTAACCTCCTCGTAGAGGGACAGATAACGTTTAACCAACGAGGCCAGGGCCTCCGCGTCGAGCTGGTGATCGAAGGCCACTCCCTTGTTCCTTCGGACCTCCTCCAGGATCGACTCGAACCGCTCGGAGGGAACCCCCTTGACCACGTTCCCGAACATCTGGATGAAACGCCTGTAACTGTCCCAGGCAAAGCGGTCGTCTCCCACCATCTCTGCCAAGGCGGATCTGGTATCGTCGTTCAGCCCCAGGTTTAAGATCGTGTCCATCATGCCAGGCATAGAGATCGGGGCTCCGGACCGAACGGACACGAGAAGCGGCTCGGGACCGGAGCCGAAGGTCCTGCCTGTCTGTCTCTCCAACCTCTCCAGAGCGGTCTCGACGTCGATCCAAAGAGACTGAACGAACTCCCTTCCCTCCTCCAGATAACGAAGACAGGCCTCGGTGGTAACGGTGAAACCTGGCGGAACGGCCAGCCCCTCCTTGACCATTTGGGCCAGGTTGGCCCCTTTCCCCCCTAGAAGAGCTTTCATGTCGGACGAACCTTCGGAAAAGTCGTAGACGTACTTGATCATGCTCCACCTCCTGGATCTAGATTCTATGTTCCCAAAAATAAAAATACACCTTCATAATAACATTTTACCGGACCTTATAAAAATAGCTTGTCCCTACCATAGCTTGTGCTAAACTCGAGACGCAACGGTAAAATAGATAGAGGAGGAAGGTTTTTGAGACATAACAGGACCCTTAAGGGAATGCTTGCCGAAACGAGGAGATTCATAAGGGAAGAGGGCAGGTCCCTGGTGGCCATAACCCTGGGGGCTATGATCTACGCCATGGCCATACAGCTTTTCGTAATTCCCGCCAAGCTTCCCGGAACGGGAGTCAACGGCATAGCTTTGCTGCTCAACTATATGTGGGGAATACCTCTGGCAATACCGATATGGGGGCTAAATGCGATTCTTTTCATGTACGGATGGAAGGTCCTCCCTAAGAGATTCACCCTTTGGAGCAT
Source organism: Dethiosulfovibrio russensis (assembly GCF_021568855.1). Taxonomy (NCBI): domain Bacteria; kingdom Thermotogati; phylum Synergistota; class Synergistia; order Synergistales; family Dethiosulfovibrionaceae; genus Dethiosulfovibrio; species Dethiosulfovibrio russensis. The sequence goes on from NZ_JAKGUG010000007.1 coordinate 37,584, forward strand.
ATACGGAACCGTGATCTTCACCGCCTTTCTGAAGGTGGCGGAAACTTCCCTACCCGTGCCGGTGATAGACGACAGATTCCTCCTGATAGTGGTCGCCGGACTTCTCCAGGGGATCCCCTATGCTATGATATTCACCGCCGGAGGATCCCTCGGGGGAACCGACATCATCTCCATGGCGGTCCGCAGAAAGACGGGCATGGAGGTAAGTCAGTTCACCATGATAGCCAACATGCTGGTGATAGGGCTGTTCCTGATGGCGGTCAGCTTCGAGAACGTCGTTTACGGCGTGGTGCTGTCCTACATTACCACCACCGTCATGGGAGGCTCCATGAGGTCCTTCGGATTGAGGAAGGAAGCCCTGATCGTGAGCAGCGACCCGGACCGGGTGCGCCATTTCATAACCCAGGAGCTGGGAAGAGGGGTAACGGTGTTCATAGGCAGGGGAGGCTTCTCCGACTCGCCGAGAGACATACTCATGACCCTTCTGACCGCCAGGCAGGCCATGCTGCTCAAACAATATCTTCAGAAGACCGACCCGAAGGCGTTCTTGCGACTCGCCGACGCCACGGAGGTCCTGGGACGGGGCTTCGGCAGCTGGAAGAAGGACGTCTGATTCACTCTACTACTATAATAAAGGGAGGGGCGACCTAGGTCCAAGGCGTTCGTTTAACGTGTTGAAAAACATGTCAAAAAAACAGGGCGAAGCACCGTTTTAAGATTAATGAACATGGTACTTTTCCCTGTTTTTTGTAGAATATTCTATTTCCCGGTTTCTATGTAACTTTCGTGAGGATTATGTTTTTAAGTCTATTTCTACCTGCTCTACGATTTTTGCAAGACTTCCAAATACCCAGTGCGGGATTGAACTTCTAGCGGGTATCTTCAAACCACCCAGTGTCCTGTTCGCTTGTCTGCCGTAGCTGTAACGGAAACGGTTCTCCCTGATACACGAAGCATAGTATAGAAGTTCTTCAGCACACATACTTTCTCTAGGAACAAGATAGAAAAGGTGAAACCCCGAATAGAACGGTTCAAGCTGCAAAAAAGTCTCCAAAACTGATCCACCCCCAGCGACAGTAAGAACTCCGCCTTGTATTGGAGATATGTCAGGCAATAGCTTGACCCGAGCACTTATCCCGTTGTTTTTTGAGGACCGGGAAACGAAATTGACACCGGTACCGTTTTCGGCAGGCTCAAGGGCGTTCAGTTCAAGGTTTGTACCATAAAAAACATTGAACAGATCGGAGACCGAAACAAATGTTTCTGTTTGATCGGTGGCTGTTATATCAATTGCTTCGGTTGACAAAGACATTAATCGGGATAGGGACGAAAAATTATTTTTGAAAATTTTTTCATTAACCCAATCTGGGACTGTAGGCAATTCTATTTGCTTTAGTCTATCCCCTTTAGGTTTTCGTCCATAAGAGAATTTATGTCGATTCATAGAGATGCAACGAGCATAGTAGAGTTTTTCGTTTACGCTCATATCACGTTTTGGAAGCAAGACGGCGACGTTGCTATTACATGCGAATCTAAATTTCGACACATAAGAGTAGCTGTGACTACCGGCCCCATCTGTTGACACAAAAAGTGTTCCCTCTGGGTAAATATTGTCGCTCCCTATTTCAGATTCGGGAACCCATCCAGCAATAGTCCTTTGTTGTGTTTTCGCTGGACGCAGATAAGGGACATGATTCGGCGCTGGATGGTGAGATATTGACAACCTGGAGCTAGCGACCCCATTTCGCACGTCGAACAACTCATCAAGCGTCATTACCGGATTCTCCTTCCTCATTTTTCACAGATGCTCCGCCCTGCACATCAAGCATTAGATTAAAAAGAATAAATCTTTTTAGGTCGGCTTCAAAGACTTCTTCTGTGAGGGACGAGTAGTCGGTCTCTATGTATGCCTCAGCACACCATTCGTCATCGGCGGTCACCATGTGTGTGGTGCTTTCCCCGAGATGGACCTCTCTGTTTCTGTACGTTTCCACCCAACGATCCCTTATTGTCGGCCAACTATCGTTTTGGTCAATCCGTCCCCTGTGCTTGGTTTTCACGAAACCGTCGTCGCGCCAGTACCCGAACCACGTCTTGAGGTTTGAGTCTGCATGAGGTACGCCAGCAGTCCATACCATGATACATGTCACTACTCCGACAGGATAGAATAGTTCTTGAGGCATCGACATAACAGCGTCCAGCGTGTGGTGTTTCATTAGCTCTTCCCGCACTGGGTTTGGAACGATTGCACAGGACATCGGTACGATAGCAATGCCTACCCCACCTGGTTTGAGACAATCGAGCATTTGCTTCACGAAATAAAGTTCATGGAGTTCTGCATCGCTTTTCGACTGTGAATAAGGCGGGTTGAGCATGCCGATACTTGGTTTTTTGCCTTTTATGAATTTAACGACTGATTCGTCAAAACAGCTTGCTTGGTGAAGATTCGCCTTGCCGTCACCACGAAGAAGCATGTTGCTGGCCGCAAGGGCGAACATTTTGGGGTTATTTTCAATGCCTATCAGACAATTTCTTTTAATTTCGACACGTTCTTCGTCGGTGACTGCCTTTTTGAGCATGTGCTGCATGGCCGAGATGAGAAACCCACCGGTTCCAGCACAGATATCTAAGACCTTAGATTCTGGGGTAACGTTCGCTAGCATTGAGAAAAGTTCGGTAATATGTCGCGGGGTAAGGACAATTCCGAGAGATTTCTTATCCCCAGCCGTATATTTCAAAAACTCCCCATAGAACTGTCCGACTACATCAAAATCATGATATACACTAATATACGGCCACACATTGTTGCAAATGCGTGAAATAATTTCCTTAAAAACTCCACCAGGATATTCCTTTGCGGTCTTACTATCCGGTCGCCCTAAATTTGGATGTACCGCAATAGTGGAATACGGTTGCAGCATCGTGTCTATTTTAGCTTTGGGGATGTCTGCCTTGTTGAGCTGTCTTTTGATAGCATCCAACCAGGCTTGCTGAAGATCTTCAGCAGGCAATGATTCAAATGTCTTAATGAAAGATTGATCCATAAATGCAATTAATGTCCCGCTTACAAGTAGGGGTTTGTCTTCCTCGGAAATTTTTGCCTTCGCCCAAATCAACTCATGAAGTTCCCTGGAAAAATCAAGAAGGTCGGAATGACGTTTTTTTGCCACCTCTGGATCAAAAGATGCGAGTCTATAGTAATCGTCGTAAGGAAGGATATCCGACACGACCACTTCGCTCTCATTTACTAACAATTTGACATCACTACTTTCCGCCGGGACTAGAAAGTTAGATATTTTCATGTTGCTCAACGTAGAACCACTTACAGCGACGGCCAAAACGGTGTAATGTTTAGACAGAAAACGGGCATAATGCAAAACCCCGTCCACAGCATATTCAATAGGCCTGTCACGGTTAGAGCTTTCGTGTTTTTTGACATCCGATTTACACTCAATGACGATCAGAAAAGCCGTATCTTTCAGGTTTGACACTATAAATTCAGGATAACCCGCGTTCCCTTTGGAGTTCTTGCTTGCCTTCGACAGCAAAGACTTAACTTTGGCTATTTCCGATTTTTGTTCCTCAATAGTGATTCCGTTGTCAGGTTTTGTGTATCCCAATGAGCGTAATTTATCTCTCACTAGATTTTCGGTTATACGTTCGTTCACTATTAACACCTCACCTCTACCTTAAAGCCTGATAGCATATGTATTTATATTTGTCCTGCTATGACTAACAAGACTATATATCGTGAAATAATATCAGTAATATAAAATCTCATCCAACCCGATAACGCTTTTAGCCATTCCTATCCTCATAGCAGGGGTCATTTTATCCTTCCCTGGACGAGTATAGTTGTAAAAGACTCTAAATATATCCAGTAACTTAACCACAACGGCAGGATTATAAGCACTATAGCCATACCACATCCTACCTGCATTGCTCGATGTTCCTATAGGACGTTCCAACAGAGATATTCGTCTTCTCACCTGCATAAAAAATCGGTCTATACCTCTAAGGCTAGCTTTATTATACAGATTCGCTAAATGATCTTCATCGTAGTCCCCATAATCTGTAAGGTAACATATAGCCTTCTCCGGCTCGTCCATGCTAGGTGACGGTGATAATACCCACTTGCCCTCTGTATGAGCCGACCCTTGTATAGCCTCTTTCATTAGCCCTTTTCGAAGGTTAGATTCGCTTTGGTTGGGGTATCTAGATTGCTTTACCTTTAAAACTGTTTTAGCCATGGTAAACCAATGTTTTCGCTCATCTATAGTCATGTCTTTATTGATGCGAACGTAAAACACGTCGCAAGTCCTTGCTTTAACACTGTCACAGAACGCGCCTAATGCACCGGCTTTCATACCGGAGTCTTGATCAAGAAAAAGACGCACCTTGTCCACATTTTGAAAAAAATGCCGGAGCAAAAAGAAATGGGCATATAACGTATACTCTGAGTGTACTTGCATTCCTTTGCTAGGGCATTTTTTGTTGGGGTCTTGTAACGCAGCGTCTATAGATCCATTATACCTATCGTTTTCTGCATTTAACAGGTCTTTTTCACTATTCGATTTAGGAATACTGTCCTCGTAGTCACAATCAAGCCACAGGTGAGCATACTTTCTAAAAGGAAGGGGGACCATCGCCTCTCCGCAATGAAGAGCGTCTTCATTTACCTGCGTCCTATCAAGGCTAGGATTATAGTTTAAGTGCATTCCAAAAACATAACCAGTCTCATTGTCAGCACTTCCGATAGCACTTAGGACCACATTTCGCCTGTCAGTTTTTTTCTTCCAATTTATCGTATAATCTTGCCTATCAAGAGAGACATAGACCCTTTGGCAACCTTTTTTTGCCCACTCGTTTTCTCTCTTTGCGACAAACCCCAGGCATTGTCTATGTATGAAGTCTATTTTTCTGTAAACTGTAGAAGGGGACAGAGAGAGAATTTCACAAATTCGTCGTATAGGTGATTTATTCATTAAGAGGGAAAATAATGTCTTGTTTATGTGGGATTTTCTTTGTCTAGAGATAGATGTTTTGGGGAACGGAGAAAAAACCTTGCCACACTTTTGACACTTGACTCGTGTCGTTCCTTGTGGGGTTTTTCCATATAAGACATAATCAAAGGTATCTCTTCTCTTGCTTTTCCATTTTACCAAGTCTATGAACATCTTATTGTTTGGACAACATATTTCAGGGCAGGAAAAAAGCTTTTTAGGAAGAGTTAAGTTAAGATAGGCGGATATTCTCTCAAACTCTTCAACTATACAAAAATTACTTTTGAGTGTCAGATATTCATTACACTTTTTGCATCGCAACATAGGGACGCGAATATTACGCCTTCTGTCCGGGCTTCCTGTTAAAATATACCCATCAGGAGCGGTGTTACCTCTTCCACGTTTTACAGTCTCTATCTGTGCTGGAACACCAAAGTTAGAACATGCTGGGTTTTTACAAAAATTAACGTTTATACCCTTGCAAGGAAATGGGACCCGAGGTAATTTTGTCATCTGCAGAAGATTTTTCCTTTGCACAACAATCCCCCCTAAGGTAGTCCTTAGAGGGGATTGTATCATTTTGATGCGTTAATATCAACACGTTAAACGAACGCTTTGGACCTAGGTCGTCCCTCCCTTTATTTCATTCCAATTTTTCGTTTGAATCCTCCAGTTTATCGGAGGGAGTCTCCAGTTTCAGTGGCTCAGACTGCTGATCGGCCGTCGAAACTTGTCTCTTGGCCGCCTTGAACTCCTCTCTCTGGGCTCTGTCCTTGACCTTCGACAGCAGGACCATCCAGAGCTGAAGAATCGACCGTTTCAGAGGGGTCATGGTCCTTCCGCGCCAGATATCGGCGGCCCTTCGAAAAACGGCCGCCTCGGTGGGATAGGGATGGGGAATCCAGGAAAGGTTACCTAATTTGATCCCTTCGTGCATCGCCAAGGCCAGCTCCGATATCATGTCGCCCGCTCTGGGGGCTACGAGAGTTGCCCCCAGCACGCGGCCCCTTCGGTTTACCACTATCTTGAGGAATCCCTCGGTAGCGCCGTCGATCCTGGAGCGATCCATGTCCTCCAGATTCACCTTTATCTCGCTGACCTTTTTACCCTCCGCCAGAGCCTGATCGAGGGTTACCCCGACATAGGCGACCTCAGGGGTGGTGTAGACGCAATGGGTCATACCCAACGGATCGTAGGTCCTCTTCACCGGAAGGAAGGCGTTTCTCAGGGAGATCTTGGCCGACAGTATCGCCCCGTGGGTGGAACAGGGAGTCAGACAGACGTCTCCGGCGCAGAAAACCCTTTGATTCTCGGTCCGGAGATGTTTATCGACCTTTATGCCGTCTCGCCACTCGATTCCGGCATTCTCAAGACCTAGTCCCTCAAGTCGAGGAACCCTTCCAGTCGCAAGGAGGAGCCGTTCTCCTCGAACCTGAAACTCACCGTCCCCGGAGGAGCATTTCAGTACCAGCTCTCCATCATCATCCTCGACCGACAGCACATCCACTCCCAGACGGAGGTCCACGCCGTCGGACTCCAGGGCACGACGGACCATCCCGGACGCCTCCGGCTCTCCATAGGGAAGCAGACAGCGACGATCCTGGATCAAGGTCACCGAGGATCCCAGACGTCGAAAGGCCTGGGCCAGCTCGCATCCCATGGCTCCGCCTCCCAGGACGACCATGGACCTCGGAAGCTCCTCGAGATCGAAGACGGTCTCGTCCGTGAGGTAGTCGACCTCATTCAGCCCCGGTATCGGGGGTATCATAGGAACGGATCCCGTAGCGATTATGGCCCTGGTGAACTCGAACACGCGCCCCTCCACCGTCACGGAACGGGGAGAATCGAAGACGGCCCTGCCGGGGAACACATCGACTCCCTCGCTCAACAGCCTCAGAGCCGAGTCCTCGCCGCCCAATAGGGCCCTCAGATCGGACATACGCTTCCTCACAGACTGAAAATCGACCGACACGTCTCCTACGGACACTCCCAGTGCGAAAGAGTCTTTAACGTCTTGGATCCTACGGCCCGACGCCACGAACGTCTTGGAGGGGACGCATCCAGAATGTAGTCTTTCCCCTCCCAGGAGGGAGCTCTCTATCAAAGCGACCCTGGCTCCCATCCGGGCCCCCTCGACGGCTGCGGTCAAACCGGCTGCTCCCGCTCCCACGACCAACAGATCGTACCTATCTATCCCGTCGGAACGGTTGCCCTCCTTGGGCCTCAACCCCTCGGGATAGACGATCCTTTCCCTCATGAAGACACCTCCAGTCATCTTACATAAATCCCGCTCCATCATAGCATCAGGAGGACGAAAGTGGAGGCTCGATAGCGCCTTCACTTGCGTCCTCCTGAAAAGCAAAGCTAAAACCTACGACCGAGAGCCTCTTCCTCCGTCGATCTTGCTCTCCGCCTCGTTCAACAGCAATCTAGGCGAAACTCCTCGGGTTATCCTGGCCGTTCCCATCGATACCGAGATAGGCCATCCGTATCTGTGGCCGAGGGCGACGAGCGATTTTCGAAGATCCTCCGCCCTGTCGGAGGCGTCGCTTTCGCTCATGGGAGGCACTAGGAAGAGAAATTCATCCCCTCCGCGGCGGGCGGCCAACTCCCCTTCCCTCAGAGTATCCCTGATGGTCTCCCCTATACGGGCAAGGACCTCGTCCCCTCCTCGGTAACCCAAGACATCGTTTATCCTGTTAAAATCGTCCAGGTCGAGCAGAAACAGCCATCCTCCGGAATCACACATTCTATCCAACACGGCCATACCGTGGGATCGATCGTAAAGGCCGGTCAGGGAGTCCGTGACCGAAAGATCGGCGATACGCTCCATGGCCTCGTCCAGCCTTTCGGACTTGTCGGCCAGACGGCCCTCCAGGTCGGAACCCTTTTCCTCGAGCTCTACAACCTTTTCGGCAAGTGCGTTGGAATACCGGCGATAGGCCAGAAGAAACGGCAGGGACATCAGAACGAAAAAGGCCGATACGGCGAGACTGGTGAGCCCTCTCCTGAAGATGGAATGCCACATGAACCCTATATCCATATCGGCACAGGCCAGATATTTCCTGCCCTCCTCGGACCTCATGGGATAGGCGATCGATCGATAGGTCCCCCATCTGTCGGTATAGGTAACCCAGACCGGCTTCTCCGATTCGTAAGCTTTTTGAAACTCCACAGGAGCCTCCGGATAGGGATAGTAATACCATCTGGCCCTCTCTGCCGCCTCCTCCTCCGTCACGGTGGGAGCGGAAAAGAAAAACCGTCCTCCATCCTCTATCAGGGTATAGACCCAGGCAAAACCGATCCTGGAGACGTAATCCCCGAAGACCCTGCGATTTCGCAGCTCCTCCTCCTTGGATATGGCATAGGCAGAGGTAGCCCTATCGTGAAAGTCGGGAGCCAGCATGGACGGAAGGGCCAGAGCGGCCAGCTCGAGCTGACGATCCACCTCTCTCACGACCTCCACCTTAGCATCATAAAGAGATACGGCCACGTAGGCCAGGACGATCAAGGCCAGGAAGACCAAACCCCTTTTCAAGGTGGTCCTTAAATTTAAGGTGTTATCTCGTTTCATCGGCGCCTCCTGTAAGACGATCGGCCGTCTTAAATATTTCCCCGAAGGGTTTTTACATAATAAGAGGAACCGTTTTAGAAGGCAAGAAAGAGATTACAGATAGACGATCCAGAGATAGAAAGAGCACACCACCATGGAGACCAACATAACCGGGAACCCCACCTTCAAAAAGCCTCCGAAAGTTATCGGATGTTCCGTCCTGGAGACCATTCCCGCCACTATGACGTTGGCGCTGGCTCCGACCAGGCTGCCGTTGCCTCCCAGACAGGCCCCTAGTGCCAGAGCCCACCAGAGAGGGGTCACGTTCATGGCGGTAAGGGTTCCGATACTCTTTATGAGAGGTATCATGGTCGCCACGAAGGGGATGTTGTCTATAAAAGCAGATGCGAAGGCCGACACCCATAGGACCGTAAAGGTTGTCAACATGAGATCTCCCGAGGTGAGCTTGACCACCTCTCCGGCCAGGAACTCTATAACACCCAGTCCCTCCAGCGTCCCCACCAGAATGAAGAGCCCCACGAAGAAAAAGATGGTCCCCCACTCGACCTCAAGAAGCAGGTCCTCCGGGTTGACGTCGGCTATAACCATCAGTATGGCCGCTCCCGCCATGGCCACCGTGGCGGACTCGTAACCCAGCATCTGATGGAATACGAACCCCGCCATGACCAGTCCCAGCACGGTCAGACATTTGACCAGCAGACGATGGTCCGATATCTCCAGGTCCGGATTCATCGACATTATCTCCGCCTTGGCCTCCTCCTTGACCGTCAGATGGCGACCGTAGACGAAACGGCAGAAAACCAGCACCACCGCCAGGATTATCAAAGCCGGAGGGGCCAGGTTCTCCATGAAATCCAGGAATCCCAGGTCGGTGGCTCCGCCTATCATTATGTTGGGCGGGTCTCCTATCAGGGTAGCGGTGCCTCCTACGTTAGAGGCCAGTATCTCCGGCATCAAGAAGTAGATCGGGTTCAAAGCCAGGACATCGCATATGACCATGGTCACCGGAGCCACAAGCAAAACGGTGGTCACGTTGTCCAGGAAAGCGGAGGAGACGGCGGTAAGCAGCACGAACAGCACCATTATCCTCCATGGGTCGCCCTTGGCTATCTGGGCCGCCTTTATGGCCACGTACTGAAAGACGCCGGTCCTCTTGGTAACTGTGACTATCAGCATCATTCCCACCAACAGGGTTATAGTGTTGAAATCCACCGAGGCTATAGCCTCCTCCTGAGAGATCGCTCTCATCAAGAGCATCGCCGAGGCACCGGCCAGGGCCACGGAGATGCGGTTCAACTTCTCCGCCACTATGAGACCATAGGCAACGAGGAAGACCGTCACGGCGGCGACGATATGGAGATCGAGTGTCATCTCAATCATCCTCGCGATCTAGAGGAGCTTCCCTCTCTCGATCCAGACAGAAGGGCTCGGTGTCGAAGTAGACCCTCTCACTGTGATCTCTTATGGCATCGAACACACCGTGAAGGTGCTCCAGAGAACCCTTTATGGTGGCGATATCCTCCGGCTTGACGTCGTAGTAGAGACAGATCGAGTCCAGACGCCGAGCGAGAAAACGGAGATCCGAGTTCATATCGATCAGCTCTTTGAAGTGGCTGGACCGTGCCAGCTGCTTTATCTGGGCTATATCGTTCCTTATCGACTCGACCACGCACTTCTCCGAATCGAAGGTCCCGGCTGGCTGAGGATAGGGAGTTACTCTCTCCAGGAAAAACTGTCCCTTCCTGTTCAAATTGTAGACGTACTTAACCTTGATCCCTTCGACCTCGAACCTTATGTAACACAGGAAGGAGTTTATAACCTCTATCTTTGCCCCCATCTGTTTGAGCCTCATCTCCTGGGTGCTTAGCTCGGCCTTGAGATAGGGCCTAGGCCCTCTTTCCACTCTTCTAGAATGTCTTTCCGGCATCTTTCTTACCTCCCGATAAATGTAATTTCTGCCGGAGGGCCTAAGAGGTCGCGGCATGGTAAAAATCGAAAATCTTGATCGTCGATTCGACTGACTTTAAACGAGATTTCCGAGAACGGCAGGCAAGATACCACTGTACGATGCAGATGTCAATATGGATCCGCTTTGAATCCGGGCCACCATGGCTTACAATTATCGGGAAGGAGGCGATCTGAGAGATGAGACGCTATATAGTCGCGGCAGCCCAGATGGACAGTGGACCGGAAAAAGAGATCAACTTGATTCATATGGAGGCAATGATCGAAGAGGCGGGGAAACTTGGCGCATCCCTCATCGTCTTCCCTGAGACGTCCACCTTGCTGCCATCGTCGGGCATCGAAAAGGAGGAGGGGGCCGAACCGGTCCCCGGTCCATCCACCGACAGGCTCTCCAAGGCGGCACGGGAAGCCGGAATATGGGTCCACAGCGGGAGCCTCCTGGAGAGGTTCGAGGGTAACGAAAAATGCTACAACACCTCGGTTCTCATCTCCCCGAAGGGAGAGGTCACGGCTAAGTATAGAAAGATACACCTCTTCGACGTAAACGTCCATGACGGCCCCTCCGTCAGGGAGTCGGCCAGCTACGCTTCGGGAAACGAGATAGTCATGGCCGAGACCCCCCTTGGCAATATCGGCATGTCCATATGCTACGACCTTAGATTCCCCGAGCTGTACAGAATACTGGCCTTGAGGGGCGCACAGTTGCTGGTCGTCCCGGCCTGTTTCACCTCCGACACCGGCAAAGAACACTGGGAACCTCTTCTTCGAGCCAGAGCCATAGAAAACCTGTGCTACGTAGTGGCCCCCGGACAGGTCGGTTCGAAGCCCCGATACAGGGCCCACGGCAAATCGATGGTGGTGGATCCCTGGGGAACCGTTACGGCATGCCGGGCCTCCGGAGAGGGATTGGTCCTGGCCGAGGTGGACCTGGACAGACTCGAATCGCTGAGACACTCGGTGCCATGCCTTCAGAACAGACGCCCCGACGCCTACGACTGGCGGTAAAGACGACGGAAGACATTTAAAAAGGTGGGACCCGTAGCTACGGGTCCCACCTTCTCTATCGACGGATTATGGATCGAGATATATTACTTGAGATCCGGAACGGAGATTCCCGCTTCCTTGTAGAACTTGGCTGCTCCGGGATGGACCGGAACGGAGGCGCCGGCGGTGGCGGTATCGAGGGTAAAGAGCTTGCACTTGGAGTGGACCTTATGCATCTCCTCGACGTTCTCCCAGAAGGTCTTGGTGATCCTGTAGATAAGATCCTCGGGAAGATCGGCATCGCAGACCCACATGGCCATGACGGCGGGGGTGGGGGTATCGTGGTCGACGCCGTTATAGGTGCCGGCGGGGATGGAGCTCTTGACGAAGTAACTGAAGGTTTCGGTCAGCTCGCCCATGAACTCGTCGCTGAAGGAGACGAGATCGATGTCGTGAAGAGTGGCCAGGTCCATGATGGACGAGGTGGGATAACCGGCGGTCACGAAACCGACGTCCAGCTGTCCGTCCTTGAAGCGCTGGGTGGTGTTGTTAAAATCGAGGAAATCGGTGTTCATGTCGGCATACTTGATACCGGCAACCTGAAGGATGGCGGAGACGTCGCCCTGGACTCCCGAACCGGGGGCTCCCACGGAGACCCTCTTGCCCTTGATATCCATTATGTCCTTGACACCGGAGCCCTTGAGGGTTATGCACTGGATGTGCTCGGGATAGAGGGAGGCCACGAGACGGATGTTCTTGTAAGGAGTCTTGAACATACGCTCTCCGTTATAGGCCCAATAGGCCACGTCATTCTGCACGAAGGCCATCTCTATCTCGTGGGTTCCGATGAGATTGAGGTTGGCCACAGACGCGTTGCCCGTCTCTCCCGTCATTTGCACGTCCGGAAGATGGCGAGAGATAAGGTCGGCCAGTCCACCCCCAACGGGATAATAGGTTCCACCGGTTCCACCGGTCGCCAGGGACACGAAGGTCTTGGCGGATGCGGCACCCGCCACGGACATTACCAAAACGCCCACGACCATTAACGCTGTTAAAAACTTGCGCATTACACAACCTCCTTTAGGATATTATTTCCCCTTGCCGATTTTCCATCGGCGCCTCACGAATAATGGTATTCAAACCGATCTTAGTATAGTAAGAATGTTCCATCGGGTCAAGAAACTCTCCCCTGTATACTTGAACGGATCCCTTAGAGACTACCTGGTATATAATCGAGGTAAAAAAATAGGAGGTTATGATATGGGAACCATATTTCAGTCATTGAGCCAGTTCACACCGCAACAGGCAATAATGATGACAGTAGGACTTATACTGATCTATCTCTCCGTGGTCAAAAAGTACGAGCCGAACCTGCTGCTTCCCATGGGGTTCGGCACCATATTGGTGAACATACCTCTTTCCTCCGCCATCACACACATGGCGGGAGGGCAGATACAGCACGGTGCCCTCAGCCTGCTCTTCGACATGGGCATAGCCACCGAGCTGTTCCCCCTGCTGATCTTCATAGCCGTAGGGGCCATGATCGACTTCACCCCGCTGTTTCAGAACCCCGTGACATTTCTCTTCGGACTGAGCGCCCAGGCGGGCATTTTTCTCACCATGGGACTGGCCCTTCTCATAGGCTTCGACCTCAAGGAGGCCGCTTCCATAGGGATAATCGGGGCCGCCGACGGCCCCACGTCCATATACGTATCCGCCCGGTTCGCGCCTCATCTGCTGGGGCCCATATCGGTGGCAGCCTATTCCTACATGGCTATGGTGCCGGTGATACAGCCTCCGGTTATAAAACTCCTCACCAGCGAGGAAGAGAGACAGCTTCCCATGACATACTCGGCAAAGAGGGTATCGAGAGCGAAGAAGATAATATTTCCCATAGCGGTAACCATCGTGGCGGGGATGATAGCCCCTCCCTCGGCGGCGCTGATCGGTTTTCTGATGTTCGGGAACCTGCTGAGAGAGAGCGGCGTGGTCGACCGCCTGGCCAAGGGAGCCCAGAACGAGCTGGCGAACATAGTCACTATCCTTCTGGGGCTTGGGATATCGGCATCCATGACGGGGGAGAGATTCATACAGCCTCAGACCCTGCTGATACTGGCCATGGGCTTCATGGCCTTCGTGCTGGACACGGCGGTGGGGGTGCTCTCCGCGAAGGGTCTGAACCTCTTCCTGAAAGAAAAGATCAATCCCATGATCGGTGCCGCCGGGATCTCGGCCTTTCCCATGTCGGCCAGGACGGTTCAACAGCTGGCGGCGGAATCTCAGAAAGGCAACTTCATACTGATGCAGGCGGTAGGAGCCAACGTGTCGGGTCAGATAGGATCGGTGCTGGCAGGAGGGCTGCTGCTTGCATTTCTGGGATAGAGTGGACAGAAAGGATCCAAAGGTATATCATTGCACCGGATTACATAGTTTGTAGAAAAAACGAATAAAAGAAAAAACCGTTTGGAAGCCGGTGAAAATCCGGCACAGCCCCGCTGCGGTGAGGATGACGAGACGAAAAAAACGCCACTGGGACCCCCTGGGAAGGCTTTCGTCGAGTATGAATCCAAGTCCGAATACTCTCGGTTTTTTCGTTGCTTTTGTGTCGTCCTCGAGGGCCAGGACGGCGCATTTTTCGTGGGGCGACGGCCTTGTGGTCGTCGCTCCACTGTGGAAAGGGGGAAAGCGTAAACCTTTGGAGAGGCCCTCATGAAAGCTAAAACGGCAAATACGAGGAGGTCTTTTCATTGCGTTTTAAGCGCGTCGCTCTGTTTTCAATGACCCTGGCAGCAGCTCTGTCGATCTATATAGCCGGATCGGCTTCGGCCTACTGCCCTTTCGCAACCGAGGTAACCTACAGCAACGGATACACCTCGATCAATCTCTACCAGGACCCATCCGCGGTGTTGGGGAAACCCCACGCTCTCAATCCTTCCTGGGGGCCCTGCCCGGCCGGACCGGTATCGATGGTAGAGCCCTCTTTCGGCACCGATCCCATCACCAAGGCGAACAAGATAACCACCATAAGAGACGGCCAGGAAATAGTCGTGACCTTCGACCATCCCGTGGTTGACGACCCGGCCAACCCCTACGGCATCGACTTCGTCGTCTTCGGTAATCCTATGTTCATCTACGGAGGATACGCCAACATACCCTACACCACTCCAATAAAGTATCCCACAAGCGTCTTCGCCGAACCGGTAACGGTCTCGGTGAGTCCTGACGGAGTCACTTGGTACACCTACGAGGGGGGTCCCTACGGCGACGACTTATTCCCGACCCAGGCCGTCAGGATGAGGGAGGATAATTCCTTCCGGGACGACGACGGAAGATTTTGGGAGAAGGACTTCACCAAACCGGTGGATCCATCCCTCACCGTGGACGATTTCGGCGGCATCACGGTCTACGAGGCCGACAATAAATACGGCGTGTCCGCCGGGGGAACCGGTTTCGACCTTGAGGAGAGCGGATTTACCGAGATAAAGTACGTAAGGCTTACGTCCAGCGGCGGAGAGATAGACGCCATAGCGGACGTCGATCCTGCTCTCGAGGAAACCTACGTGATCCCTGCCGGAACCGCCTCGGTCGATCTGGATCCCTCTTCTTTATCTCTGAAGTGGAACGCTCCGAAGGCCACCGGGGACGTCACCTATCACCTCAACCTGTACGGAAACGGCAGCCATCCGGATATCTCCACAGACATCGTCGGATCCGACTTCGTCGAAACCGTCTTCAAAAACCTCGACGGGCATCAGGGCTACAGGCTTTACATCGGGGCGGACTACACCGACGCCAGCGGAGAGAAGGTCAAGAAAGCGGGTCTTTGGCAGTTCTACACGAAGAACAGGACCCCCAGGATAATCGAGGTAATTCCCGGTGACGGCAAAAAATACGTCCCCATCGACTCCAGAATAGGGGTTAAAGCCGAGGATCCCGACGAAGACGTGATCAAATCCGTTCTGTTCTGCGTGTGGAAAGGAAGGGTCACCGACGATAGGGATCCCGACTTCACGTTCACAGAAGAGTCCTCCGCTACCGTAGATACGACTCTACCCCTGTCGAACGACATCGCAGAGGTCTTGCCGGATACTACATATACCTGGCGGATAGTTCTTTCCGACGATCAGGGGGGATCTATCTCCAGCCCCAGGTATACCTTCACCACCGCACCGAAAGGCTTCTCCAGAGAGGAGATAAAGGTCTCCGGAGACGTGGATGTTTTCAACGGAATAGACACGATATCCACACAGGAGTTGTCGCTGCTGAAAGAGGCTCTGTCCTGCGATATCAACCTCATGAAGGAAACTGTATCTGTCGACGCGACGGAGATAGATACGGCATCCACCGGCATCGAGAAACTCGTTTCCGCCGACGCGATTCTCGAAAATGCGCTCTCCTTCGAAATGCCTCTCAGCGGAGATGCCGACTCCGCCATACTGCCCCTGACGGTGACGTTCGACGAGGAGGACTTCACGGCCTTGAGCCTGGATGTTTCCGCCATATCGTCCGACGTCTTGCTGGAACATGTACACATAGTCAAATCGATCGGATCGAAAGCATTCGACCTGGTGAAACTGGCAGGAGACGACGTCAACAACATCTTCAACGTAACTCCGATTCCGAACTCGAACTCCTATTCGGTCGAGTTCTCCATGCTGATAATGGACAGCGAAACCTCTAAAGTAGAGATCGTAGACATGGACGACCACGGCTATATCGCCGTTTGGGACGGCAAGAAGGACGGCAAATTAAGCGACCCCATAACCGCTTACAGCCCAAAATCGTCCGAAACCCCTTCCGATCCCAGCGGAGGTTCCGGCGATAGCTCCGGAGGCTGTTCGGTCTCCAACGCTCCGATGGCACTGATGCTTCTCCTTCCCCTGTTGGGATTGATGAAGAGATAACGACGAGGGGGCCGGGAGTTTCCCGGTCCCCTTCTTCGAATAGAGGAGGAGTTATCTTGAAGAGACTTCGTTTTTTCGCGGCCTCCGTCCTGACATCGATCTTATTGCTTTCCGGTTCCGCATGGGGGGCCCTTCCCGATATCGTATACCACACGATGGACTTTCCCAACGGAGCCATGGGGGTACTGAGCGACATAGATTCGGAAGGACGAGGCGGCACGGGAGACATAGTGAGGGTAAACGTCTACGGCGACGCCGTTCTCTACGGATATCGTCACGACGAAGAGGACAAAATACTTCTTGTAGAACATTCGGGTTACGGCCTAGGTAAGGATATAACCTACATCTTCTCTCCGGGAAAATGGGATTCACCCAGAAGCCTGACCGAGGAGGAATCCTTTTCATGGGATATGAGAGGACTCGACTTCGACGACAGTTACTTCTACGTGGCCAATCTGATGCAGGGGAGGATAACGAAGGTCAGGATCGACGACCTGAAGGTCATGGATGTCAGTTTCGACATGGGCTCTTTCGACACGGGAGAGAGTTTCGACGACCAGTTCGGCCATCTGGCCGAGGACGTCATATTGGCCCCGGACGGTTTTCTATACGCCATGGATCAAACCTACGAAAGCTACCCGCTGGAACTGGGAAGCGGGACGGTTTTCAAGATAGACCCGACCACCATGAAGGCGGTGGACTGGGCCAAGGTAGGGGCCAGTCCGTGGGACATGGCCTATCACGACGGTTACGTCTACGTCTCCTGTTTCGGAGGCTCCATGTTCACAAACGGCTACAAGGAGACCGACCGTCCCCTGATTCAGAGGATCCCCGTATCATCGATGAGGGGAGCCACTCAGAACATAGCGGGGAAAGACATAATAAACTCGGAGAACGACATGAACGGCTATATGCTGTTGGAAATAGGAAGCGACGGAACCATATACATAACGAGCTACCAGATAAAGGACCCTTTCTCCTCCAGGGTCTATATAGGCAACGTCGACACACTGTCATCCGAGCCTACATTCGATTCCTCCACGCTGAAAAAGGTAGCCACCTTCGCCGGATGGAGTCGAGCCAGTCTAATGGACAGAACGAGGAACCTGTGCTGGATATCCGACTCCGGAACGAGCAGAAACGACGCTAAACTGGTGGCCTTCGACTCCACTGGAATCGTAGAATCCTACGAGGGGTCCTCTCTGGGAGGCTACCCGAACATGCTCGCCCTGACAGGCAAAAACGAGAAACCCGATTCATCGAGTAACGAACCTCCATCGGCTCCCCTGCTATCGACTCCTCCAAACTGCGCGGCAATGCCTCCGAACGAGACGGATCTATCTTGGGAGAGATCTACCGATCCCGACGGTGATTCACTACTATACCGGATATACCTCGCCCCCGACAGCGATGACCTGACGTACATAGCCACGGTCGCGGGAACTTCCTTCAAGCCCAAGCTTAAAAGTTCCTCCCCATATCGGTGGACCATAGTGGCGGACGACGAAAAGGGCGGTCGGACGAGCTCGAAAACAGGCAAATTCACCACAACCGGCTACTCCGATCCGCTATTTCCGTCCGTTCCGGAGGACCGTTACGAAGATTCCGGGATAGCCCTGCTCAGGACAAAGGGCGGTGTAATCGACGACGACCTGCTAGAAGATCACCGTACTCTATCGTCCTCGGATATAACGTCCTTGAAGGTCCTATCGCTGGATATACCTTCCATCTCCGGAAACGAACTCGTTATCGACACCACCACGACGGGAGGGTGCTACGGCATCGTGGAGATAGCCATCACAGCCGATTCGTCGGATCTATCGGCATGGGACGGCCTATTCGAAAAACTGACTGCCCCGGCGTCGGACCAGAACGCCATGAGGCATCGAATAGTCTCCCGTATGTCTCCAATAATTTCCATACAGGGAAAGACTATCGATCCGACCTCGAACATGTCCGAATCTCAGAAGGAACTGGCCATCGAAGCCTATCCCTGTGGAAACAGAATACTTATGTCCTTCTCGATAATAGTCGTCGACGATGACGACTTCGCCGAACCGAGAACCGCCGTCGACTCGTCGGGCAACAGATATTTCGTGATCTCCGACGGAGATCGCGACGGGAAACTCAAGCTCAGCCTGGGACTCGGGGTCCTGGAGGAAAAAGACGACGAGACGCCGTCGAACTATTCTTTCCCCAGTTCGACGGGATGCGAGGTAGGATCTATGGGAATAGGTTCCCTGTCCTTGTTGCTCCCGGTCCTGATAGGACTTTTAAGGAGATCGTCAAAACGATGAGACAGAAAACAGCGATCAGTCTCATCCCCATGCTGGCAGCGGCCGTTATAGCCTCATCTACCGAGACGAGCGCCATGGACATAGCACCCGTCACCGTCACAGCCTCCTATCTGGAGGACTTCCAGGAGCTCTCTCCCGGAACGATATCGGTGATACGTCCGGACGAGACCAAAGGGGAATTCAAGACCCTCCCGGACCTGCTGAGACAGTCGGTGGGGGTTCACATAACGGAAATACAGGGACACGGAGGCTACACTGTCGCGTCCATAAGAGGAAGCACATCCTCACAGGTGGCGGTCTACGTGGACAACGTGCTTATGAACAGCGCAAGCGAACCTACGGTAGACCTTTCCACCGTTCCGATAGAGAACGTCGAGAGGATAGAGATATACAGAGGACATATCCCCGCCAGATTCGGAGTCTCCGGCATGGGCGCCGTCATAAACATCGTCACGAAGGCCCCCTCCAAATCGGAGAACTCCGTGATGATCGGGGCCGGTTCTTTGGGGTTGGAGAAATGGTCCTCCAGAACAGTTTTTCCCACCGGATCTGGAACCTCTCTGTTCACCACGGAGCTGGAGGGCTACGACGGCGATTTTTCCTTTCACAATACCAGAGGGACCGCCAACGGAAAGGACGATTACGAGGCCAAGAGACAGTTCAACAGCTACACCTTCGAGGATCTGATGTATAAATGGGCCGACGACGACTGGACCTTTAAAACCCACTACTATCACAAAAACAGGGACGTTCCATACTCGGCCAGACTGAATAACGACGTCATCGAAAACGGGACCCTATACGGCAGGCGAAGACAGGACATATCGAAAAAGGAGATCTCCATCGCCAGAGACCTGCAGATGGGGAGTTTCGACGGAGACGTCTATCTTCTCTACATGGACGAATCCAAGGAATTCAAGGATCCTACCGGGACCAGAAGAGGAAACATGCCCAGCTGGAGCGACTTCGACTCCTCCAGAATAGAGGGAGGAATACAGCTCAACCGCTGGATAGGAGAATCTCAGCAGCTGAGTTTCTATGGAAACTGGGCCTTCGAGGACCACGATGTCGCCGGCGACGGGGGATACTCCATCTACAACATCGAGCACTACAGCCGACACAGTCTGAAACTGACACTGGAGGACACTATCTTCCCCTTCGAGGGAACGGATATTCAGATCGTGCCCATGATACGTTACAACAAAGTCGGCGAAGATGACGGTTGGAGCTGGTCTCTTGCCGGGTCCTATCCTCTATCGGGAGGATGGAATATCAAGTCCTCCATAGGACATTATTTCAGAAGTCCCAGCTTCTACGAGATCTTCGGAGACGGGGTCTATATCGTACCCAACGACTCAATAAAAGCCGAGGAAGGAGATCAGTGGGACCTGGGGCTCCGCTGGAACGGAAATATCGGATCGGTAAAAACCGAGGCCGGTATAACCTATTTCCACAGTAAAACCGAGGATCTGATAGTTTTCGTCGACAAGGGGCCGTTTCAGGGAAAATACGAGAACATAGACGACGCCGAGGTAGACGGGATAGAGGCGGAGATAAACGCGAAATGGGACAAGAGCTCCCTCTCCATCGGTTATACCTACATGGACAGCACCAACCTGGCGGTCAACGAGCAATACAGAGACAATCCTTTGCCGAACAGGCCGGAGCATGCCTGGCACCTTCGGTTTCAGCAGGGATTCGGCGAAAGTTTAACAGGATTTGCCGAGGTCTCCTATATCTCGGATAACTATCTCGACCAGCTCGGAGAGGTGGTCTGGAGCGATTACAGCAAGGTAGACCTCGGAGGTAAGTGGCGTATCGAAGAGGACCTATTGCTTTCCATGGGAGTTAACGACGTTTTCGACACTACGAAGAATATCCATTCCTACGGAGTCTCTCTGCCGGGGACCACCCTGACGCCGCAATATCCTCTGGAAGGAAGGACCTTCTATCTGTCGATCATATGGGATATTTAGATAAAGTAGGCCTCGTCTACATAGACGAGGCCTACTTTATAAGCTGTTTACACGGCTATTACGTTAAAGTCAAAACCCGGCTTCGGCCTTGAGGGCCGCCGCCCGATCCAGTCTCTCCCAGGCGGGAACGGGGGTAAGATCGATACGCCCCATATGGCCGTAGGCGGCCAGGCGACGGTACTGAGGCTTTCTGAGCTCCAGGTCCCTTATCATGGCGGCGGGACGGAAGTCGAAATACTTTCGGACCAACGACACCAGGAGATCGTTCGAGACCTTTCCGGTACCGAAGGTCTCCACGAAAACCGACACGGGGTGGGCCACCCCTATGGCGTAGGCAACCTGTATCTGACACTTGGAGGCCAGACCGGCCGCCACGACGTTCTTGGCAGCGTACCTAGCCATGTAGGCTCCGGAACGGTCCACCTTGGTCGGGTCCTTTCCGGAGAAAGCCCCTCCGCCGTGGGGGACCATGCCGCCGTAGGTATCCACGATGATCTTACGTCCAGTCAGTCCCGAATCGGCCATGGGGCCGCCCTTGACGAAACGTCCCGTCGGGTTGACCAGAATCCGCAGGTCTCCCTTGAGGAGTTCCTTCGGAAGGATCGGATCTATGACCTTCTCGGTGAGGTCCTCACGGATATCCCTGAGGGAGACGTCCGGGCTATGCTGGGCCGACACAACGACGGTATCCACCCTCACCGCCCTGTCCCCATCGTATTCCAGTGTGACCTGGGTCTTGCCGTCGGGACGAAGGTATTCGACGGAACCGTCCTTCCTTACCTTGGAGAGCCTTCTGGAGAGCCTCTGAGCCAAGGCGAAGGGCATGGGCAGGAACTCGTCGGTCTCGTCGGTGGCGTAGCCTATCATCATGCCCTGATCTCCGGCTCCTATGCCATTGATCTGCTCCTCCGTCATGTCTCCCTCGCGGAGCTCCAGGGCCCTGTCCACTCCCATGGCTATATCGGCGGACTGTTCGTCTATGGCGGTCAAAACCGCGCAGGTCTCGCCGTCGAAACCGTACTTGGCCCTGGTATAGCCTATCTCCTTGACTATCTCCCTGGCTATCCTGGGAATGTCCACGTAGGTGCTGGTGGTTATCTCTCCTGCCACCTGGACCAGGCCGGTGGTCACAAGGGTCTCGCAGGCAACCCTCCCCATGGGATCCTCCGAAAGGATGGCGTCCAGTATTCCATCGGATATCTGGTCCGCCACCTTGTCGGGATGGCCTTCGGTGACTGACTCGGAAGAGATTAAAAGTTTTTCGCTCATGCAATGATACCTCCACAGGGTATAGTATTCCGGGCCGAAAAAAACGGGACCCGTCCGTAGAGGAAGGGTCCCGCCTTAATCCTTAGGTGTCCTTCCTCTTATCACTCGACCTGTCGGTCGCTGGTGTTGGCACCTCACACCCTTACGGGCAGGTTGCCGGGCTTCATCGGGCCAGTCCCTCCGCCTCTCTCGATAAGAGTTCGATTGTACGATCCGAGATTATACCCTATGGGAACCGTATGTCAAGAAATCCTTTAAGGAGAATCGCTTCATCCTCTGACCATCGTCAACACCATTATCGACGGCTCCATCGCTTCCACCGAGTGGGGAACGTCGGCCGGCATCATAAGCCATTCCCCTGCCTTCACACTGTGGGGAACGCCTCCGACCTTTATCTCCATCGCTCCCTGGATCATCTGGACCAAGGCATCGTAGGGAGCGGAGTGCTCGCTGAGAGCCTGCCCTCCGTCGAAAGCGAAGGCCGTCACGGTCCCCTCCGGTCTATCTATCACGGTTCGGCTCACCACCGAACCGTCCTGAACCTTCACCAGATCTTCCATGCGAAAAGGACCTTTATCTCCTCCGTAGCTTTCGTAAGACATAGAGATCTCCTCCTTCCGTCAACTGGAGAATCTGTAGCGGGTGCTCTCCCGCTCCAGCTCTCCTCCCTCTATGGCGATCTTGACCCTTGTGTAGTCCAGGTCCGCCTTGGCCTCCTCTATGGCCGACTCGACCAGCCTCACCATGCCGCCGCAACATGGAACCTCCATGTGGATAACCGTCACGGCCTTGGGACTATGGGCCGCCATGATCCTGGCGAGCTTGTCCCTGTACGCCCCGGCGTCGTCCAGCTTGGGACAGCCCATGAGGCACACCTTTCCGTCACCCAGGAAGGAACGGTGAAAGTCGGGATGGGCCATAGCGCTACAGTCGGCGGCTATAACCAGATGGGAACCCGACAGATAGGGCGCGTTCTCCGGTATGAGACTTAGCTGCACCGGCCAGTTTCGTAAGGCCGATTCTCTCTTTACCGCTCCCTCCGGTTTTCCGAGAGGGGGCTCTTTTCGATCGGCGGCATCTCCCCCCATGGATCGAGCCATTGTCCCCGGGCACCCGGAGGAACAGGCCGAGGCCATGTTCTTCTTGACGGCCTCCTCGTCGTAGGGAGAGGCCTCACGCTCCTCGAAGGTAATCGCCCCTCTGGGACACTCGCCTATGCAGTCTCCCAGGCCGTCGCAGTAGCTCTCGCTGACCAGTTCGGCCTTGCCGTCGATCATCCTTATGGCTCCCTCGTGGCAAGCCTCGACGCAAAGCCCGCAGCCGTCGCACTTATCCTTGTCTATGGTTATTATCCTGCGCATTATCTTGGCTTCCATCTATCCAACCCCTCCCGGACGTTTCGTCTTCAAATCCAACCAGGTCCCCCAGGCTCCTGGATTTCAGGTGATCGGTGAATTCCTCGTAGACCCTGTCGGGGAAGTCCCCGAACATACATTCCCTGAATGGACATCTGCTGAGCCCCAAAACGCAACTTTTAGGCCTTAGATCCCCCTCTATGGCACGATAGACGGCGTATAGCGGTATTTCCGAAGGTTTCTTCAACAGCTCGAACCCTCCGGCGGGACCTCGAACAGACTCAACCAAACCGGCTCTCACCAGCCTCTGAAAAACCTTTGCCATATGGGCTTCGGACGCCTCGACCGCCTCGGCCATCTCCCTTACCCTCATGCGCTTTCCCGCCAGAGCGAGGATCCCCATCCCATGAAGGGCAAGGGAGACCGCCTCCGAAACCTGAAAGATGCCGCTCATCCCATCTCCTCCCACTATTTCGGAAAAAGAATACCTGAATACCCGAATATCCGCAAGGGAAGATACCCGCGTAAAAAAGCATGGATATCCGTCCAGTCAAAAGACAAGCGGGAGGATATTAAATCCTCCCGCTCTATAAAGGTCAGTGACAACCGCAATCTCCACCACCGCCGCCGCTACCTCCGCCTTCACCGCCGCCCCCTCCTGTATCGGTGGGCTCGTGATAGGTCGGCTTGGCGCCTAGATGTTCTAGGAAATCCTTTCTCTTGTCTTCATCCAGATAACCGGCGAGTTCCTCAGGGGTCATATGACCTATATCGGTTGTCCCGATAATCTCGTTGCCCGTGACGCCTATGACGTTCACCACGACCTCGGGACCGCTCCCGGAGGTAACTATGCCTATGACGGCAGTCCCCTGGTTTATCCTGGTCAGTCCCTGATCGAGTCCCGACGCTCCGGAGCCGCCGTTTATCGTCGCCATATCGTTGGCGAAGGAGACCGCCGCTCCTACGTTTCCTACCGTGTAGATGGCCACAGCACCGAGAGCTCCGGCAGTTGTCGCAGGAGCGGCCACAACTAGACCTACTCCGACTCCTACGATCGTAGCGGTGAACTTGGTCCCGGCCATTATAGTGGCCCAGTTCTTCTGCCCCACCACGTTACCTATCCGATGATGGGCGTAGCCGACGGCTCCGGTGACCTTGCCGACGCCGCTCTTGATAGCCCCTCCTACCTTAGAGGCGAAGTCGCTTATGGCCCGACCTCCAGCCTGAAGCTTACCCATAGCGTCGCTGAAGGCCTGCTCCATTCCTCTGCCTATTTTTCCCAATTCCTGGTTCACGACGTCCTGAGGAGTAACGCCCTGCCATGCCAGGGCGGGCATCGCTCCCAGAAACTCCTCCATGGCGGCCAGACGATCCTCCGGCCCGAAGCGGCCCTCCCAGGTCATCATGACGAGCTTAGCCGAATCCTCCAGCTTCTTGCCCGCCTTCTCCATGGACTCCATACACTCCTGGGCGTAGATGAGTTTGGCTCGAATCTCCGCTCCCGAAACGTCCCGTCCCTCGAGATCGACGAGCTTGTTAAGGGCATCCTTGGCCTGGAGACCGGTGAGCCTGGCCAACTCGGCTGCATCGGCCAGGCGGTTCTTCTCCGCCGCCGGAAGATCCAGCAGTGCGGGACCATTCGTACCATTAGCGGACGCATTGGGAGCGGTGACGCCACCTCCAGTGGCTGGACGGCTGACGGAGGCACCGCTCCCACCGGATGTGGTTATGGTAACCGCATCGAGGGCCGGGGCAACCACTAAAATCAGGGCGAACAAGATCAAGAGTAAAAGGCACCTTTTCATTAAAAAACACCTCCCTCTAAAATAGGGGTTTATCGATCAGGATCCGGTCAGGGCGATCTTTACGTCCTCGGCCAGATAGGAGGCCGCCTCGGGCAGGCCCTCCTGGCCGGTATCGGAGGAGGCTGAAAAGCTCTCTATTACCTCGCCGGACTCGACGTCCACCAACCTGGAATCCAGCGATATTTCCCCTCCCAGCGAGTTGACCGACCCGACCAGGACGTACCTGGCACCGACGATCCTGCCTACCTTCGCCGCCGTTTCCGGGTCCACCAGGCCGGACATACCTATCCTCTGTTCCCCCGCCGCCTTGACGATGTGGTTTCGATCCACCACCACCAGGGTTATCTCCGGAACGGTGGAAAGCTCGTTTCTCACTATGTCGCTGACGGCGGCTCCTAGGTGTAATGGGACCCCGTTCGTGTCGAAATCCGCCACCGCCATGGCGAATTCGGCAAAGACGGGAGACGATATGGCGGCGGCTGCGATAAGGGCCGCCGCCGCGGATCTCCATCTCACTAGGCAAAAAGCCTCTTAAACCAGATCATTGCGGTGGCGGTGATCTCGGCGGTCATATTCTCCACCGCCTCTCTGAGACCCTCTATCTTTCCGTCGACCATGATCTTCCCAGAGGAGAACGAAAGTTCCTTGAGTATGGACAGTGCCTGTTCGGCCCTGTCGCTGTTCTTGTAGGCCTGAGCCTCGTGAAATTTAAGAACATAGGAAAGCTTGGTCCTGCTGACCAGGGTTCCCTCGGAATCTCTCACCAACAGACGATCCAGTGTAGAGTCCTTCTCCACAGCCGCCTGAACCTCCTTAACGTCCTCGGCCTTTCCCCTCTTGCCTGCCTCTCCGGCGAAAAGGGCGGCCGCCAGGGTGCGGACCTTCTCCCTGTCTCCTAACAGATCCGTCACCGCATCGTAACGGGTCTTTAATATATCCATTATGACGGCCTTGCCCTTATCGTAGTCGCCGTCCTTGAAGTAACAACGACACATGAGGTACATCACGCCGCCCTTCTCGGCCTCGTCCATACCGTCCAGATCCCTCTTCGCGACCGCCATAAAACGACCACAGTCGCCGTCCTTGAGATACTGCACCGCCGCAGCCATAACTCTCTTGGTAGCGACGGACGAGCGGGAGGATCCACCCTCTCCTCCACCGGAGGAGCCTCCTCCTTCGCTTCAGCCGAAGGCGCAGCTTACTATGAACAACGCCGACAACAGAGCCAAAATCACCGAAAACGTCCTCTTCATAACGATCTCCCCTCTCCATATCCACTCATCTCAAGAGTTCCTCCAACTTTTCAGCCAACCTTCGGTCCAGAACCCTCAGGGTCTCCAACTGGCCCCGGGCCCCTTTATCGTCTCCATCCAGAGCCATGGTAGTTCCCAGTAGAAAACGGGCCCCCGGATCGGTGCCGTCCAGCTCCACCGCCCTGGCCAGGACCTTGCGGGCCAGGTCCAGCTGGGCAGCCTCGAGCAACATCTGCCCCATGGCGACGTAGGCCCCCTGATAACCGGGGTCTTTGCCTATGGCGATGGAAAAATACTCCATCGCGTCCTCCAGGCGGCCTCTGTTCTTGTATGCCTGACCTATTAGAAAATAGGGTTCGGCCAACTCCGGCCGGAGCTCTACCGCCTTCTCCAGATAATCGGTGGCCTCGTAGTCCTTCCCCCTCATGAAGAGGCTCTTCCCCGCCAACAGCCAGGCCTCGGCGAAACCGGGATCGAAAACCACCGCCTCCTTCGCCGACAGTTCAGCGTCTCTAAATCTCTCGCGGCTGTAGTACATCGCCGCCACTATAAAACGCAGCGTCGGATTCTTGGGACTCATTTCCACCATCTTGTCCCAGTACCTTATGGACCGACCGTAGTCCCCCTGGTTATAGAAAGCCATCGCCTCGTACAGATAGCTCCTGTAGTCGTCCATGGCGCTTCCGGTAGGGGCCGGTCCCGTAAGGGAGGACAACACGTCGGCTGCGAGGGTGCGAACCGCCAGGGTCACGCCCTTTTCTCCCTCGTCGGTCATGGATTGATAGGCCGCCACGACAGTGCGGCGTTCGACGTCCATCAGCCTGGCCGTCAATATGGTGAGCACCCCGAAGTGACTCACTGCCCCCTGCACGTAGTACTTGGCCCCGACTATCCGTCCGATCTCGACCGTGCTCTCCTGGCTCACCATTCCGGACATGGCGATTTTCTGCTGTCTGGCCACCTGATCCAGCTGGCCCCTCTCAACCAATCGAAAGGCCCTGTTACCGGCCAGCCTGGAATAGAGCATCTCCACCACCGACTGACCTACGGAGTAGCTGGCTCCCCTGGCGTTGAAATCCCCTATCGCCACCGTCATAGGGGCGGAAAAGGCAGCAGTTTCGAACAATCCGACCGTGACGGCTACCGCAGCGAGACGGACGAAAAAGCCCATGCCCTAGCGATCCCTCTCGAACCAACGATGTTTCATGGCATCGTAGGTATGGATCTTATAGGCCGTCACGACCCGAACCTCCCTATCCAGGACGACTGCGGCCTGAACCCCCTGGATCGGACGGACGTCCCAACGGTGCATGGTCATGTCGTAGACGCAGACCTCCTGCGAATCCCAGCATACAGCCAGGTTGTCGCCGAGAGTTCCGTCGAAGACGGCCTCGGCGTTGTCCATGGCGGCGGTCTGCCAGTTGCCCAGCACCGAGTCGTAGACCATGAACTCGTTGCTCGTCATGGCCAAGGCCATCTTTCTCGACAAAAGGGCGGTCCTGATGGCGTTCTGGGTTGGCGGACCGACCACCCAGCCTGGCTTGGACGAGTCGAATACGGCGACGCCTCCAGGCTGCCAGACCACCGCGAAACCGTCGGTCAGGA
This sequence comes from Dethiosulfovibrio russensis, assembly GCF_021568855.1. Taxonomy (NCBI): domain Bacteria; kingdom Thermotogati; phylum Synergistota; class Synergistia; order Synergistales; family Dethiosulfovibrionaceae; genus Dethiosulfovibrio; species Dethiosulfovibrio russensis. Next base: position 65,574 of record NZ_JAKGUG010000007.1, read on the forward strand.
GGGCGGAGGTAGCGGAAAAGCCGTCCAGCGGTATCCACTGATGGATCTTTACGTCGTAGGCCAGAACCTCCCTATCGCTCCAGACTACCGCCAGATCGTTGTGGGTCTTCCAGCCCGCCACGGAAAAATCGTTCAACACCGAGTGCTCTCCCAGCCCAGGATCGTACAGTTTAACGGTGTTCTTGGTGACGAAAAGCTGAACCTCCCCAAAAGCCGAGACTGCCAGGGACAAAAACAACGCTACGGCCAAAGCCAAGACAGATATTCTTCTCATTGAAATCCCTCCTGTTCCTCACTCGAAATGTAACCTCAGGGAACCGGGGGTCTTGGAATCCACCACCAGTCCTTGAAATGACGATACCAATCTGTCCGCCAAAGATCCGACGTCTCCGGCGTACTCCACCGTGAAGGACGCCGTCCCGATTCCCGATCCCAGGGAGGCCGATAGCACTCCGGGGATCTTTTCCAGATCCTGCCTGAACGACTCGGCTCCGACCAGACCGGCCAATCCCGATACGAACAGAGAGAACCTTTTTCCCTTTACCTCCGGCTTGACCTCCGTGACGGGCTCTCCGTCTCCTAGAGCGGCGGCCATCCTTCCGGAAGCAACTATTAGGGCCTTGGAGGACGCTTCCTGAGCGGTATAGCCGACCTCCTTTCCCACTATGCTGTCGGAGAAAAGATACTTGCCGTCCCTGGCCCTGTAGGCCTGGAGGGATATGGTCACCGTGCCGGTGTACAGGCCGAACTCGTTCACCACAGGCTTGTGTCCCTCGGCAGTACCTCTGACGTAATAGCTGACACCGTACTTTCTCGCCAGGGCCATGATGGCCTCCACGTCTCCCTCCAGGGCCAGTCTCGCCGCCTCGCTGCGCTCCAGGGCATCCAGACGATCCTTGTCCACCACGGGATATCCTCGGCGGACCAGCTCCCTTATCACCGCCGCTCCTGCCGCGGTAAGATCGGCCTTACCCAGATCTCCTTTTCCCCTTAAGACCACGGCGACCCTCCCGTTTTTGGGAAGGGCCGCATGGACGAAAGAGGTGCACGTCAGAGAGAGGATAAAGGCGACCAGGACAACTGAAAACCTACGTCCCCATGTTCTGGCCATGAAACCACCTCCCGTGAAAAAAAACGGTTTTCTTTCAGCATATCACAGAGCGAAAAAAGGGCAAGGGAGGAAGAGATACTTGCCTCTATCTTCAGACGAGTCTACACTTATAATGAGGGGTATCGGAGAAAATCGAGAACGATAAGGGAAAGGGAGGTATCTGTCATGATCAGAAAGATGATGCTGGTCGCCATGGTCCTAGCCACCATAGCCTCGTCTGCGGCGGCGCGGGAACCGATAGTTCAACAGGGACAAAACGCGACGCTTGACTGGAGCGGAGACTACGTGGAGGCCATCGGACAGGCCGTGGCACCTACCGGCAAGGAAGGGTCGGCACAGGGCAAGCTCCTCGCCAAGAGGGGCGCGGTTGTGGACCTTCAGAGGAACCTGCTCGAATTCGTGAAAGGAGTCAGGATAAGTTCGGAGACCACCATGGAGAACTTCATGGCCGACGACAGGGTCGTATCCTCAGTGACAGGGTTTATAAAGAACGTTGCTGTCACCGACTCGGAATGGGACGGCGAGATATACACCGTCACGGGCAGGCTCCCTTTGAAGGAGATACGGACCGCCGCCCTGCCGGTGATACAGGAGAAGGCGGCGGAGGAGAAGAGACAGAAGAAGGTCCCCAAGCCTCAGCCCCGCCCCAAGGTCAGAAGCGGAGGGACCGGCCTGGTGCTGGACTGCCGAAACCTGCCTTTGATCCCCTCCGTGACGTTCAGGATACTGTCGCCGTCGGGCAAGGAGGTGTACGGATTCGACCTGGTGGACATGGAGCGCTTTCTGGCCTCGGGGCTCTGCGACTATCAGAGCAACATGAACTGGGCCAAGGGGCAACCCAGGGTCTCGGACAGTCCGATAACGATAAAACCCCTAAGGACAGAGGGGCCCGAAAACGTGGACATAGTGGTCAGCGAGGCCGACGCCGCCAGGATTGCCGCCCTGCCGGACCACGTCATAAAGAGGTGTCGTGTTTCCGTGGTCAAGAGGTAGGACGACGGTCGGTGGTCCTATCCGTCGTCGGGCTCCACGTGGACCGATATCATCGTGTCCCGGCCCATCCTCTCTCTTATAGCGTCCTCCACCGCCGTGGCGATGTCGTGGCCCTCTCGAACCGTTATTTCCGGATCCACCAGCAGGTGGAAATCCATGGCGACGGCGGCACCGACCCTCCTGGTCCTGAGGCGGTGGAGGTCTCTGACCCCCGGGACGGACTCTCCGCAAAGCACGATATCCCGGGAGACATCCTCGGGAAGGGCGGCCTCGGTCAGTTCGTTGATCGCGTCGTAGGCTATGGAGAGCCCCACCTTGACGACTATCAGGCTAACCGCAACACCTGCGACGGGATCGAGAAGCCTTCCCCATCCTCCCAGGGCCATGGCTCCGCCTATTCCGAGGAAGGCTCCCACGGACGACAGGGCATCGGACCTGTGGTGCCAGGCGTTGGCCTTCAGAGCCGGGCTGTTCAGACGAAGGGCTACCGCCACGGTATACCGATACAGTATCTCCTTCGCTATCACGGAAAGCCCCGCCGCCCATAGGGCTATCTCGCCCGGGGCCTCCGGCATGACTCCGTCGAAGGCCTCGGCTATGCGGCAACCGGCGCCCCACAGAATCCCCAGTCCGGCCCCTATCAGGGCCACCCCTACGAAAGCGGAACAGAGGGTCTCGAATTTACCGTGGCCGTAGCGGTGGGACGAGTCCGCCGGCTGCGCCACCATCCGAAAGCCCAGGATGGCCACGACGTCGGTAACCACATCGGAAAGAGAGTGGGCTCCGTCGGCGACCATGGCGGCGCTGTTTCCCAGAATCCCGGCCGATATCTTGCCTATGGTGAGGACGCAGTCAACCGTCAGGCCTACCCAGGAAGCCACGGCAGCCTGACGGCATCTGCTATTATCGACCATCTTTCCGGAACACGACCTCTCCATCTATGACGGTTACGTCGGGAGAACGGGTTCCGTCGAAGGGATCGCCGTCCCAGATCACGAGGTCGCCTATCTTGCCCTCCTCTATGGATCCCAACTCGTCGGCCAGACCGAGATGCTCCGCCGGATTCATCGTCACGAAACGGAAGACCTCCTCCCTGGACAGCCCCTCCCTGACGATCTGTGCGGCCTGTACCATCAGGCAGCTGACCGGAATCATGGGATAGTCGGTTATGAGGGAGACGTGGGCCCCCGCCCTGTGAAGTGAGACCACGTTGGATGCGGCGCAGTCCTTCAGCTCGAGCTTCGACTTGAATATCATGAAGGGGCCGAAGGCCGCCATCACCCTCTTCTTTCCGAGAACAGAGGCCACTTTGTGCCCCTCGGTGCAGTGCTCTATAGAGTAGTCCAGATTGAACTCCTCGGCCACCCTGACGGCGGACATTATGTCGTCCGCCCTGTGGGCGTGGATCCTGAGAGGGATTTCTCTTCTAAGCACCGACAGCAGTCCCTCGAGGCGGAGATCCCTCGGGGAATCGGGGTCCTTCTCCAGCTTCCTGCCGTAGTTCAGCCCGTCGACCAGTGCTGATCGGAGCATGGCAGCCACAGCCATCCTTGTAGTGGGCATACCGCCTCTGTCTTTGTGAAGATTCTTGGGGTTCTCGCCGAAGGCGGCCTTCATCCCCGACGGATGAAGCCTCACCATCTCGTCGGCGTAGCTGCCCCAGGTCTTCAGGACCGACCCGACCCCTCCTACCACGTTGGCGCTGCCCGGAAGGATCTGTACGGTGGTTATGCCCGCCCTTCTGGCGTCCAGAAAGGACGTGTCCTCCGGGTCGAAGCCGTCCAGGGCCCTAAGGTGAGGGGTGAGGGAGTCGGTCTTCTCGTTGCCGCCCGCCTCCTCCGGCGGATATCCCTCCTCCCACAGCCCAAGATGGCAGTGGCAGTCTATCAGTCCGGGAGTGACTATTCTGCCCCGGGCCTCCAGCACATCGGCCCCTTCGGGAACGTCTATGTCCGGAGAGACCCGAGCGATCCGCCCCTTCGAAACCAGGACGTCACAGTTATCCTTTACGCCGTCCGTAACGGTCCAGACCGTTCCGCCCCGGACCAGCAGATCTCCTATCATGGTAAGATCCCCTTTCTGAAGCTTCTTCTCGAAGCCCTGTCATGCCACGATTCTAACACTTCAGGACACTCCTTGAGACATCTTTAAAATCACGTCAAAGTCTCCTCGGAGAGGTCGTTCCAACTCCGCCCTGTCTCGCCCAAACGTATTTCCGACCAGCCTGTTTCGTACGGACCGCCTCGGAGGGCACGTCCTGTGCCCCCTCGGCTTGGGGCGACGTCCTGTCGCCCCATCCGAACTACACGACGGCCGGTCGGAAATACGGGCTCGAACGGGCTCCGTCGGAACGACCTCTCCGAGGACCGGCGTTTTTAGAGGTGTCCTTTCGAGTACCCCAGCACCTCGAGGTAGGTGTCCCGGTCGGGACAGAACAGATAGGCTACGGTCCAGCCGCCTCTTATCAAAACCACAGTGTTCATGTCCTCCAGCCCCTTCGCGGAGGACAGTTCGGACCAATTTATCAGCCTGGACGAACTCCGTATCTCCCGACAGGAATCGGGGGCCTCGAAAGGGCGGAAGGACATACGAGAGGATCGCCAGTCGCCCCTTTTTATCCTGACGGTATCGCAACGAACCCCCTCCGGGCCTATCCTGTACCTCATCAGGAGCCTGTTGTTCAGGACCCCGAAGACCACCAGAGCCCACAACAAGGCGACCAGGCCAACGGACCTCATCCCCAGGTCCAGCGCAGCCACGAGATGTTCCGCCTCGAGAGACGATCCGAAAAAGGCCTGTGTCGCCAGGGTCACCCCGACGACGCAGGCCATGAGGACCGCGGAAAATACGGCGGCCTTTCTTAAATACAGGCGGTTGGTGCCCAGAGGGACCCCTACGGACCAGGAGAACGGCCCTGAAGCACCGTTATCCACGGCTCCGGCCTTCCTCGTGCCACCTCAGGGCCAGCTCCGCCATCATGGCGGCTCCCACGGGCAGGCACCCCTCGTCCACGTCGAAATCGGAGGTGTGGGCGGGATGTACGATGCCCCTCTCTTCGTTGCCCGAACCGAGACGGAAGAAGGCTCCAGGCACGGCCTCGGAAAGATAGGAGAAATCCTCCCCTCCCATGGTGGGGCGGTCCAGAAAAGAGGCGGACTCGAACCCCAGAAAATCCCTCCCGACGGACAGCACCATCTCCGCCATGGCGGGGTCGTTGACCACGGCGGGGGACCCCCTCCTCACCGCGACCTCCGCCGACCCTCCTCCGGCGGAGGCTACGGAGGTCGTTATCTCCTTCACCCGGTCGGTCAGATATCCTCTCTGCTCCGGAAGATAGGAACGGACCGTTCCCTCCATGACCACCTCGTCGGCTATTATGTTGGGCGCCGTTCCCCCGTGGACCGATCCGACGGTCACCACCGCACCCTCCAGAGGATCGATCTCCCTGGAGACCAGCGACTGAAGCTGTACCAACGCCTGACCTGCCATCACCACGGCGTCCCTTCCCAGATGGGGATAGGCTCCGTGAGCCTTCTTTCCCCGGATCACCGCCCGGAAGTTGTCCACGGAGGCGCAGCACCTTTCCCTGTTCACCCCTATGGTCCCTACCTCCAGGGGAACTGTGACGTGGAGGCCGAAGACGGCCTTCACCTCGTTTCGCTCCAAAACCCCGGACCGGACCACCGCCGCCCCGCCTCCTGCGACCTCCTCGGCGGGCTGGAAGATCAGGACGATCGGACCGGGAAGCTCCATCCCGGACAGCAGTCTGGCCACCCCGAGGAGAATGGCGGTGTGGGCATCGTGACCGCAGCCGTGCATCACTCCATCCACGGTGGAACGGTACTCCCGCCCTTCGCACTCGGTCAGGGGAAGGGCATCCATGTCCGCCCTCAGAGCCACCGAGGGTCCGGCCCCTCCGAGCCTGGCCACCACACCGGTCTCGGCTATACCGGTCTCGAAGGGAACGTCCAGCGACTTAAGCACCTCGGCCACCTTGGCGGACGTCCTGAACTCCTGAAAGGCCAGCTCGGGATGACGGTGAAAATCCCTGCGGAGCTCCACCAACCAGGGGCTAAGCCCAACCGCTCGGTTAAGGAGATCCCCCCTCAAGACGCCGCCTCCTCGATATCCAGCTCTCCAGCGAAATGACAGGCCACCGAATGTCCCGGCGATATCTCCCTCAGCTCCGGGGTCGCCTCGGTGCAGAGGTCCCTGCGGTAGGGACACCTTCCAGCGAAGCGACAGCCCTCGGGAGGATCGATCGGACTGGGGACGTCTCCCTCCAGAATTATCCTGTTTCTCTCGACGCCCCTCTTGGCTATCGGTATGGCCGACAGCAGCGCTTTGGTGTAGGGGTGAAGCGGATCGGAGAAAACCCTCTCCGAGTCGGTGAGCTCCACCATCTTGCCCAGATACATGACGGCTATGCGATCCGACACATGCTTGACCACCGACAGATCGTGAGAGATGAACAGATAGGTATATCCCGCCTCCCTCTGAAGATCGTCCAACAGGTTCAGTATCTGGGCCTGGATACACACGTCCAGCGCCGACACCGGCTCGTCCAGAACTATGAACTCCGGCTCCAGCGCCAGGGCTCGGGCTATGCCTATCCTCTGACGTCTACCTCCGTCCAGCTCGTGGGGATAGGAATCGGTCAGCCTCTCCGCCAGACCTACGGTGTCCATCAGCTCGGACACCCTGGCCCTCCTGGCCCTGCCGCCCATCCCGGCTCCGTTGACCACCAGGGGCTCGGCAATGAGCTCCGACACGGTCATCCGAGGGTTCAGCGACGAATAGGGATCCTGAAACACTATCTGCATCTGTCTTCTCAAGGCCTTCATCCTGGATCCTCCGGCGGAAAGCACGTCCTCCCCCCGATACAGGACCTCGCCTCCCGTGGCCTCCAGAAGCCTTATCAGGACCCTCCCCGTGGTGGACTTGCCGCATCCCGACTCTCCCACCAATCCCAGGGTCTCTCCCGAAGCTATGGAAAATCCCAGTCCGTCCACCGCGTGAAGCTTTCCCCGAGGGGTATCGAAATACTTGGTCAGACCCTCGACCTCTATCAGGGCCTCTCTCTCTTTTACCATCTGTCAGACCTCCTCAGGACAGGCCGCCGCAACGGACGGGACAGGCCACGAAATGGCCGGGACGCCACTCCACCATCTCCGGCCGAGCCTCCGAACAGGACGGCAGGGCGTAGGGACAACGGGGGTGGAACCGGCATCCCCTGGGCAGGTCGGTAGGATCCGGGGTAAGTCCCTGTATGACCTGCAACCGGGAACGGGGGGCGTCCACGTCCGGAATGGAGTTGAAAAGTCCCTCCGTATAGGGATGCATCCTGTGTTCGTAGAGGGAGTCGGTGTCGCCGTACTCCACCACGGACCCGGCGTACATTATGGCGACCTTGTCGCAGATCTCGGCGACCACGCCGAGGTCGTGGGTTATCAGCATCAGGGCCGTGTTGAACTTCCTCTTCAGGTCCTTCATCAGCTCCAGTACCTGGGCCTGAATGGTGACGTCCAGGGCCGTGGTGGGCTCGTCGGCTATCAGAAGAGCCGGATCGCAGGCCAGGGCGATGGCTATTACGACCCTCTGCCTCATGCCACCGGAAAACTGATGGGGGTAGTCTCCCGCCCTCTCCGGACGGATACCGACCAGCTCCAGCATCTCCAGGGCCCTTTCGTGAGCCCTCTTCTCGTCCATGTCGCCGTGAAGTTGGACCATCTCCATTATCTGACGGTCCACCGGCATGACCGGGTTCAGAGACGTCATGGGATCCTGGAATATCATGGCTATCCTGCCGCCTCGGACGATCCTCTTCTCCGACTCGCTCAGAGACAGCATATCCCTTCCCTGAAAGGAAATGGACCCCTCCACGATCTCCCCCGGAGGGCTCTGTATCAGCTGCATCACCGACAGGGCCGTGGTGGTCTTTCCGGCGCCGGTCTCCCCCACGAAGCCCAGCGACTCGCCCGGAGCCAGCTTCAGATCGAGCTTATCGACCGCCTGGACCACTCCGCTATCGGTATGGTAGCGGACGGTCAGCCCCTTTATGTCGAGCAGAAGATCCTGCTTCATATCCATCTCCCCCTACCTCTTCAGCTTAGGATCAAGTGCGTCCCGGAGGCCGTCGCCCAGGAAATTGAGCGCCAATATGGTTATCATGATAGCCAGACCAGGAAAGAAGGTCATGTAGGAATGATCCCTTATATAGACCCGTCCTCCGGAAAGCATGGCGCCCCACTCGGGGGAGGGAGGCTGTATGCCCAGACCTATGAAGCTCAGCCCAGCGGCGGTGAGGATGGCGAAGGCTACCCCCAGGGTGGCTTGGACTATTACAGGGGCCATACAGTTGGGCAGTATGTGCCTCAGTATTATCCTGAGATCCCCGGACCCCATGGCCCTGGCGGCCTCTACGAACTCCTGGTTTCTTATGGAGAGGACCGAGCCTCGAACTATCCTGGCGTAGCCCGGTATGGACGATATTCCCACCGCTATCATGAGGTTGAACAAGCCCGGGCCGAGAGACGCCGCTATGGCGATGGCCAGGAGTATCTGGGGGATCGACAGAAGCACGTCCATCACCCTCATTATCAGGTTGTCCAGCTTCCCGCCGTAATATCCCGAGACGGCCCCCAGCAGCCCGCCGGTCACCATGGCGATGGAGACGGCTATGAAGCCCACCTTCAGGGAGATACGGCTTCCGTAGATTATCCGGCTGAATATATCCCTGCCGAACTGATCGGTTCCGCACAGGTGTTTCATGGACGGAGACTGAAGGGTCTCACGGATATTCTGCTTGGCGTAGCCGTAGGGAGCTATGAAATCGGCGAAAACCGCCACCAGTATCAGTATCACCACTATGGCCAGGCCTATCATGGCCAGCCTGTTTCTCCTGAGTCGGAGGAAGACGTCTCCGCCCTTGCCCTTTTTTCTCGAATTCATAGACGGTCCCTCCTAACGATACTGGGCCTTTATCCTGGGGTCGATCCAGCCGTAGACGAGATCCACCAGGAGATTGACCAGACTGTAGGCTATGGCTATATAGAGGACCCCCCCCTGGACTATAGGGTAGTCTCTCATCTTTATGGCCTCCACCATCAGCCGCCCCACACCGGGAATCGAGAAGACCGACTCGGTAAGAACCGCTCCACCCAGCAGATAGCCGAAGTGTATGCCTATCACCGTGACCACAGGGATGAGGGCGTTGGGGAGGGCGTGACGCCATATGACCAGGGACTCCTTCTGCCCCTTGGCCCGAGCGGTCCTTATGTAGTCCTGGCGGACCACCTCGAGCATGCTGGAACGGGTCATCCTGGTGATTATGGCCACCCCCTGGGCCGACAGGGACAGAGAGGGCAGCACCATGGCGGCGAAGGAGCCCATCCCGGACGAGGGGAACCATCCCAGATGGACGGAGAAAAGCAGTATCAGCAGCAGCCCCAGCCAGAACACCGGCATGGAGATGCCCACCAGAGCCAGGACCATCGTGATCGAATCGAAAATGGAATACTGTTTTATAGCGGATATGATGCCGAAGGGAATGCCCAGCACGATGGATATTGCCATGGAGAACACCGCCAGCCTGAGGGTCACCTTGAAGGTATCCATTATCTCCGAGCTGACCGGCCTCTTCGTAACGTAGGAACGGCCGATGTCTCCCCGAAACACAGCGTTCGATATATACCGCCCGAACTGCACCAGAAAGGGATCGTCCAGACCGTTACGATCCCTGAACTCCTGAAGAGCCTCGTCCGTGGCCTGCTGTCCCAAGGCCAGCTTGGCCGGATCGCCCGGAGTCGTGTAGAGCAAAGTGAAAACAATGAAGGCCACCCCGAAAAGGACGGGAACCAGGGCCAACACCCTTCTCGCCACGTATTTGATCATCCTTTAACCCCTCTCTCTAAGAGGACCTGCCGACGGCTGAGCCTCCGGCAGGTCCCGAATCGTAGCTATTTACTCCTCGAAGGCGACCTCGTAGAGGTGATGCACCCCGTTGGACGAGGGCTCGAAATCCTTGACCGATTTTCCCGTTCCTATCAGGAACTCGTTGTTCTGGGTGTAGACCCAGGGAAGGTAGTCGTTGATCTTGGACTGAAGCTCGCCGTAGACCGACGCACGCTCCTCCCCGTTGGGGATCGTCTTGCCCTTCTTGAGCAGTTCGTCGATTGAGGGGTCGGAAACCCTGGAGAAGTTCCACACCGAGCCGGTGGTGAAGCAGGCGTCAAGCGCGAACGAGGGATCGGGAACCGAGGGGATCCACCCCAGGACGAAGAGATCGTGCTGCCCCGCCTTGAGTCCCTCCAGGAAAGCTCCCCACTCGAGGACCTTTATCTCAGCCTCTATTCCGACCTCGAGGAGCATCGCCTGGGCGAAGGTGGCGGTGTCGACTCTGTCCTTCCTGTCGCTGGTCCAGATCTGTATCTTCATCCCAGTGGCTCCGGCCTCCTCGAGAAGCTTCTTGGCCGCCTCCACGTCGTAACCCTGAGCCTTCTGACCGTCGTCGTAATACATCACTCCGGGAGACATAGGGCTCTTGGGAAGACTGCCGACCCCCCGGAAGACCACGTCGCAGATTCCCTCCGCGTCTATCGCCAGGCTTATGGCCCTACGAACCCTGATATCGTCGAAGGGAGCCTTGGCGGTGTTGATCCCGATGTAGCTGGTCATGTTGCCGACCTTGCGGAGAAGCCGGAGGTCGTCGTTCTCCTCCACCCTCTTCATGTCATTGGGGGTTATATCCAGGGCGATGTCCACCGCTCCGGTCTCCAGCTCGATGGTCCTGGTGGTGGCCTCGGTTATGGGGCGAATCACCATCGTCTCCGCCACAGGGGCGGGACCGGAGAACTTGTCGAACCTCTCCAGAACGATCCGATCTCCCTTGGCCCAGCTGACGAAACGATAGGGACCGGTACCCACCGGACGCTGGCCGTAGTCGTCGCCGGCCTCCTCCGTGGCCTTCTCGTTTATGATGCAGCCGAATCCCACGTGGGACAGGGACGCTACGAAGGGGGTGTTCTCCTCCTTGGTGCGTATGATCACCGTGTAGTCGTCGGGGGTCTCGAATCCCTCGGGGTCTATGGCAGACGCGTAGGTGCTGACCGCCGAGCCCTTGGGAGAGATGGCCCTCCTGAAGGAATAGACCACGTCGGAAGCCTTGAGCTCCTCGCCGTTGTGAAACAGCACACCCTTTCTCAGCTTGAACCGGTAGGTCTTGCCGTCGAGCTGCTCGTAGCTCTCCGCCAGCTGGGGAACCAACTTGCCCTCGGAATCGAGCATGAGAAGATTCTGATAGATCTGGTTCATCACGGTGTTGGAGGCCAGGTCGTTGGATCCGTGAGGATCGAGCGTCTTGGCGTCCTGAGCCATAGCCACCGTAAGGGTATCCTGGGCGATCGCCACGGACGCCGTGGCGATCATCAGAAGCCCCGCCAGGGCCAAAACCGAAAAAGCACTGCGTTTCATCGTCAAATCCCTCCTGTAAGTTGTCTTTTAGCCCATCCCTCGCGATACTCGAGATCCATAGTCCATAACCGTAATTGACAGTTTTTAGGCAGTTTTTCCTCAAGTCAGACCGTAGACGAAGGGCTCAACCGGATTATATCATCAGTTACAGCTAAAGAATGGATTCAATTATTTTCCTGTATTTGGATACCGACAATAAAATGAGAGCGATAATCGTTAGATCGGTCTATACTAGGGTGGAAAAGAAAAAACATAGTCTTACGGGGAGGAAGAAGAGATGTTCACTATCAAGGAGTTTCTGCATCAAGAGGTAAAGCCTGCATTAGGGTGTACCGAGCCCGGAGCCGTGGCCTTGGCCGTGGCCCGGGCGACCGAGGCCCTGGGAGCCCCGGTGGAGTCGGTGTCCGTTACGGTCAGCGACAGCATATTCAAGAACGGGGTGGCTGTGGGGATCCCCGGAACCGGAGGTCTCAGGGGTAACGTGATAGCGGCAGCTCTGGCGGTCGTCTGCGGCAGATCGGACTACGGCCTGGAGGTGTTGAAGGACCTCACCGAAGAGGACATCCGATCGGCGAAGACAATGGTGTCGGAAAATCGGGTATCCCTGGAGGCCGACATGGCCAGACACGGAGTCTACGTCAGGGCGGTCGTATCCGGAGAGGGACACGAGTCGACCTGCGTCATAGAGGACAGCCACACCGGTATAGTCTCGGTGGATAAAGACGGAGAGACGGTATTCAAAGAGGAAAAAGGGAACACCTCCGCCTCGAAGGCCCGCTCCGTATCCTCCCAGGTGGCGGAGATGGACTACTCCGATCTGGTGAAGCTGGCCGAAAAGCTGGACGACGAGGACGTGGATACCGTCATGGCCGGGGTGGACATGAACCTTAAGATAGCCGACTACGGCCTCGGCCACGACGTAGGGCTCAACCTGGGAAGTACGGTCAGATCCATGGCGGGAGACCTCTTCGACCGGGACCTGGCTGCCAGGATAAGGAGCTACGCGGCGGCGGCGGCCGACGCCAGAATGGACGGCGCCTCCCTCCCCGTAATGAGCAGCGCCGGAAGCGGCAACCACGGTATAACCGCGATCCTCCCCGTGTACGTGGCAGCCGACTTTCACGGAAAGAGCAGGAGGGAAACGGCGGAAGCCATAGCCTTCAGCCACCTCAGCACGAGCTACATAAAGAGCCGGATGGGACGACTCAGCCCCGTATGCGGCTGCGCCGTAGCGGCCGGGGCGGGAGCGGCCTCGGGAATAGTCAGGCTCCTTGGCGGATCGGTGGAGCTATCTATAAAGGCTATGGAGATAGTCCTGGGAAACCTGGTGGGGATGGTCTGCGATGGAGCCAAGGAGACCTGCGCCCTCAAGGTGTCAACCGGAGCCGCCGAGGCCTATCTTGCAGCCATGACCGTCCTCGGAGGGAACCACCTTCAGGGCGCCCAGGGCGTGGTGGACCCCTCCGACATCGCCAAGACGGTCGAAAACGCGGTGGCCCTGAACGTCAAGGGAATGAAGGACGTCGACTCGGTCATCATCGACGTCATATCCAACTGGACCTGTTGATCTAAAACAGTATCTCTATCCACACCGCCGTGGTGACTATACCCACCACAGTCGCGGTCGCCACGTACTCGGCGGCGTAGTCCGAATCGAGTCCCATGCCGTTGGCCAGGATATAGGTGTTGAAGGCCGGAGACAGAGAGGCTATCAGCACGGTGGTCCTGGCCAACAGCGGGTCTCTGGGGGGCAGAAGATGGAAACCGACGTACATCGCTGCGGGAAACAGCACCAGCTTCACCAAGAGATCGCCCCATGAACGGGCCAGACCGGCGGCCAGCTTCTCCAGACGAAGCGACGCCCCTATGACCAGCAGTGCCATACCGCTGCCGCAATCGGTCAGAAGCTCCAGCCCCTCGAAGAACCATTGGGGAAAGGTTTCTTTTATCCCCGTGACCGACAGCATTATCCCGGTGAAACCCGCCAGGATGAGAGGGGTTCGCAAGGCCTTGACGAGGGCCTGCTTGACCGACGCCGGGGAAAAACGGCCCTCCATCGCCATCTGAGCGCAGGCGACGGGAAAGGTGTTGTAGAAGATCATGCCTATGGACAGATAGATCGTCAGGGCGCTGACTCCCACATCTCCCATGAGAGTCGATACCAGAGGCAGCCCGACGAACACGACGTTGCTCCTCACAGCCCCCAGCACGGACACGGCAGCCCTCTCTTTCGGCAACCCCAAACGGGACACCACTGCGAAGACCGACAGTACCACCACCGCGAAGGTGCCGTACAGCACCGATATATAGCCCCAGTCTGAAAAGACCGAGACGTCTATGTCCATCCCGGCCTCCAGCAAAATGGCAGGCATTATCAGCCAGAACAGGACCGAGTTGATCTGGTCCGCTCCCCTCTGGTCCATTCTATCGAGCCTCTTCAGCCCCCATCCGGCAGCCATGACCAAAACCACCGGAAGAATGGTGACAAATCCCTTCATTCGACGTACCCCCCGATAAATCTTCAGTACTATAAAACCTTATGATAGTCCCCTCATCTTCGACGCACAAGAGAGCTTTCCACTTTTTTCTTAGTCCTTACCTATGGTAGGATCGTATGAAAGGGACCATCGAACCGGTCCCGAACGAAAGGGGGAATGGGAATGGCTTCCGGAAAAGACCTCTCCGTCGTCATCTGCGGCGGAGCCGGATACGGAGTTCAGACCGTGGAGGACATACTGGCCAAGGTCCTCAAGAGATCGGGATACCACGTCTTCGCCACCAGGGAGTACATGTCCCGGGTCAGAGGAGGCAACAACTCGACGGAGATAAGGATATCCTCTACCCCGGTGGACGGGATGGTGGACGAAATCGACCTGCTCGTCGTGCTCAGCCCCGGAGTTAGGGAGAACATAAGGAACAGAATAACCAAAAACACCGTCATAGCGGCGGACCGATCGTCCGTAGGGGAAGAATTCGAGAAGACAGACGGCGCCCTTTTCGACGTTGCCCTCGGCGAGATGGCCAAGGAAGCGGGAGGAGCCGTCTATGCCAACGTAATCGCCGCCGGGCTTGTCCTGGGGATTACGGACGCCTCGACCGACCAGGCGGAGGAATACTTCCGCTCCCGTTTCGGCAAAAAGGGAGACAAGGTAGTGGACGAAAACCGGTCCGCCTGCGGGAAAGGGCTGGAGCTGGGTAGAGACATGGCGGAGAAATTCCCCGATCTGGCCCCTCCGGAAAAGGACGACACCTCCAGCAGAAGGGTCATGAACGGCGTGCAGGCCGTTTCCCTGGGGGCGATAGCCGGAGGATGCGACTTCGTTACCGCCTATCCCATGTCACCCGCCACGGGGGTCCTTGCCTTTGCAGCTCAGAACGCCTCCGAGTTCGGCCTGGCGGTAGAGCAGGTGGAGGACGAGATATCCGCGATAAACATGGCGGTAGGAGCGTCCTACGCCGGGGCAAGCCCAATGGTGACTACCTCAGGAGGAGGGTTTTCCCTGATGTACGAGGGCTTCAGCCTGGCCGGAGTAGCGGAGACCCCACTGGTGGCGCACCTGGCACAGAGGCCCGGCCCCGCAACGGGAATGGCCACCAGAACCGAGCAGGGAGACCTGAACCTCGCCGTCCACGCCGGACACGGCGAATTTCCCAGGCTCGTGCTGGCGCCGGGAACCATAGAGGAGGCCTACAGTCTTACGGCCAGAGCCTTCGAGATCGCCCACCGGTATCAGGTCCAGTCCATCGTCATGACAGACCAGTACCTTCTCAACACATTCAGAGACGTGGACCCCGACGACCTGACGGCAGCGAAACCGGACAAGTGCCTTGTGACCTCCGGGCCGGGATACAGAAGATACGAGGACGTCCCGAACGGGGTATCCCCCAGAAGCGTACCGGGATTGGGCAAAGAAATCGTTGGGTGCGACAGCCACGAACACGACGAGGAAGGCCACGTCTTCGAGGACTTCGATCTGAGGGTTAGGATGTCGGACAAACGGTTCAGAAAAGGGGAGCTCCTCAAGGAAGACTTCGTCCCCGCCGATATCCGGGGCCCGGAAAACTGGACCAGGCTCGTACTATGCTGGGGCTCTACGGGACCGATAGTCTCGGAGGCCCTGAAAGATCTGGAACTTTCCGACACCGCCCTCATGAGGATCCGGCAGATCTGGCCCGTGGCGGAGGACGTCGTAGCCGCGGTGGAGAGAGCCGACGAGCTGATATTCGTGGAGGGAAACCACGACGGCCAGCTGGAGAACCTGATCAGATCGGTTACGGGACGTTCAGCTCAGGGACATCTCAGGAACTACTGCGGCCTTCAGTTCTCTGTGGAGCAGGTCCGAATGGGTCTCTCCGAAATACTCGGTTAGGAGGTGTAATAAGATGACCGATCCCAGAATATTCGACCTCCCCGAAGCCGACATGGCCTGGTGTCCCGGATGCGGGGACTTCAAGATACTGGAGGCCCTCAAGAAGGCCCTGGCCGACATGGACATGGCCCCGGAGGACGTTGTGGTGGTGTCCGGAATAGGACAGGCGGCCAAGACCCCCCACTTCATGAAATGCAACTTCCTAAACGGCCTACACGGCAGGGCCCTGAGCCACGCCACGGGGGTAAAGGCAGCCAATCCCAAACTGACCGTGGTGGCGATAGGAGGCGACGGCGACATGTACGGCGAGGGAGGAAACCACTTCCTCCACACGGTGAGGAGAAATCCCGACATAGCCAACTTCGTCTATAACAACATGGTGTACGGACTGACGAAGGGACAGGCCTCTCCGACCTCTCCCAGGGGGATGGTGACGCCGGTCCAGACCAGAGGGGTATCCAGCGAACCGGTCAACCCTCTGGCCCTGGCGATAGTGCAGGGAGCCACCTTCGTGGCCCGAGCCTTCTCCGGCGACGTGGACCACACTGCGGAGACGATGAAGGCAGCCATAAAGCACAGAGGCTACGCCCTGGTGGACGTCTTCCAGCCCTGCGTTTCCTTCAACAAAATAAACACCTTCAAGTGGTTCAAGGACCACACCTACAGGCTCGGAGACGAACACGACAGCTCGAACAGATCGGCGGCCCTGGCCCTGGCGATGGAGACGGAGCGTTTCCCATTGGGGATCCTCTACCGCGAGGAGGGACGTCCCACCTTCGAGGACTCTCTGGGGATCTACGAAAAGGACGACACCCCTCTCCACCGTCGCAGCCCCGACGTCGACAAGGTGAGAGAGACCATAGACTCCATGGCCTAGACCATGAGATGGTTCATAGCGGCTTTCATAACGGTCTACCTGGGGCTCAGTTCCTACGGGGCTCTGAGATGGGCCGGCACGATTCCACTCGACTCTGTCAGACGGACGGTCCTTGGGCTGGCCGCCCTGGGAGCTCTCGCCCTGCCGATAGGTAGAGCGGCCTCGGGAGTAATTCCCGAGGCCGCTCGGCACGGTCTCGTCCAGATAGGCGAGATCTGGATGGCGCTGCTTCCCGCTCTCGTCGTACCGGCCCTGATATGGGACCTGTTCCGCCTGATAACCTATATCCTCGGCAAGAGCCCGGGCCCCAGGGCGAACGGAAGGATATTCCTCGTCTGGACCGTCGCCTCGATCCTGATGGTGACGGTCGGAGCGGTCAACGCCCGTTTCCCCGCAGTGAGACATCTGAAGCTCGAGATACCGGAACTGTCGGGCCCCCCGATCAGGGCGGTCCTCCTGACCGACCTCCATGTGGACTCGGAGACCCCCCCGCCCTGGTTGAAACGGGTGATCGACTCGGTCCGAGAGCTGTCGCCGGACGTAATCCTGATGGCAGGCGACATATTGGACGGCTCGGACGGCCCCGCCCTGGAGAAAGCCGCCGCGGGCCTGGCGAAGCTGAAGGCCCCTATGGGAACATACGCCTGTCCGGGCAACCACGAGTACTACCTCGGCATAGACAGGGCCAGGGCCATAATGGAGAGCAACGGCATAACGGTGCTGATGGACGACCGGAGCCAGCTGGACCACCGGCTTTGGATAATCGGCCGGGAGGACGTGCAGTCCGCCAGGATGGGACGACCCAGGGCACCACTGGCCTCCCTGATCCCCGACGACGGCCTGCCTACGGTCGTCCTGGACCACACCCCGTCGTCCATAGAGGAATCGAGAGAGGCCGGGGCGTCGCTGGTTCTGTCGGGTCACACCCATCACGGCCAGATCTTCCCCTTCCAGTTCGTCACCTCCGCACTGTTCGACCTGGACTGGGGGCTGAAACGATACGGAGACACGTGGGTCTACGTGTCCTGCGGAGTCGGGGTCTGGGGGCCGCCGATAAGGACGAGCTCCCGACCGGAGATAGTGCTGCTGGAGCTCTCCGAAAGGTAGAAGACGTCGTCCGCCACGCCTGTGAGGGCCAGAAAGCCCCCGGCAGTAACGGACAGAGGGGCACTGTCCACCAGGCTATCGTAGACACAGTCCCCCAGGCGGTCGAAGAAGAGGCACCGCCCTTCCGGGGGCAGCTCCACCAGCAGGGCCCCGTCCCGGGAGACCGCCATCCACCGGCAGGTCTCGCCCTCCTCCAGCCTTACGGACGTTCCCTCCGAAGGGAGGGACGAGGCCCGGTCCGAGGGCATGTAGACGGCGCCGTAGAGCCAGGCAGACCTTCCGGTCTCGTCCAGGATCAGTTCGGTGCGATCCCTCAAGGTCTCGGTGGCGGCGGCTCCCCTAAAGGGATCGATCATCGCCATCGGCTGTCCGAAGACTAGATACCCCGGAAGGTCGGACAGCACGAAGGGACGGACCATGGCGCTACCGTAGTAGGCAGACGAATCCGACCGGGACATATCCCGCCTCAGCCACAGTCTTCCCGCTACCCCTTGCAGCGGAGATACCGGATCTTCCGGTATCGGCAAGCCCTCTAGAGCCACTATCTCCGTCTCGAAAAGGGGCATTTCGGCCAAGAGATAGCGTTTTCCGTCGTCGGACACCAGCCTGTAGTCGGTCCCGTTTTCGTCGACGAAGGTGAGCCCGGAACGGAAGGTCCCGACTACTTCCCTGGAACGGTCGGCCTCTCCGGGACCGTCTATCTTCCACAGCTCCATAGTTTCCGACTCCCTGTCGAAGACGAGTCGGACCAGACCTCCACCGGAGGAACCGTAATAACCCTGAAAATCCTCCACCCGGTCCGGCATGGAGGGGCCGTTCTCCCTGGATACGGAGGCGGACCGAACGGGCGACACCACCCCCCTGTCGGACAGGATCCGTCTCAGTATCTCCCCTCCCAGCTCCGGGGCGTCCGAGTTGCCGGAGGAGAGCACCGCCACGGACAGCTCCATGGACGGAACCACGAAAAGCACCGATGAGTAGTGCCCTGTCCCTCCGGTCTTCACCAGAACCTGAATCCCCGCCTCCCGGTAGGAGCTGATCGACGTGGCGTCCCAGCCGAGACCGAAGGTCAGATTGGGCAGAGAGCTCCGGCCCCGACCTTCAGGAGGCTGAGGCGACAGCATCTCAGTCCTGGCGGTCTCGCTCAGCACCGAAGACCCCGAGGGATAGAACATCGCGGAAAATCGACAGAGGTCCAAGGCGGTGCAGGACAGCCCTCCGGCCCCGAGCAGGTTGACCGCCTCCAGAGGCTCCATCCTGCCGTCTGGTCTGTAGTAGCGGGCCGCTTGGCGAGACGGATCGGACCGGGCCCCTACGCTGATCCCGGCGGACGAAAGTTTCAATGGCCCGAAGACCCTTCGTCTCAGGAAATCGGCGTAATCCATGGCTCCCACCCTCTCCGCCAGAAACTCCGCCAGGGTAAAGCCGTCGTTGCAGTAGGGAGCGGCCCCGCCGGGATCGTGAACCAGGGAGGACCTAGCCAGGGTATCCATGAAAAAATCCTCGTATCCGTCTTCGGGAGAGTAGGAAAAGGCTCCGGGAAACACGGTTCCCGGCAGCCCGGACGAGTGGTTCAGCAACATCCTGACAGTTAAGTTTTCCAGACGGCCGTCGTCCATCCGAAACTCAGGAAGGAGGTCGACCACCCTGTCGTCGAGATCCAAGACCCCGTCGTCCTCCATAACCATGATTGCCACGGCGCAGAACACCTTGCTTATGGAGCCTATGTTGTAAAGGGTGTCCTCGTCGGCCAGGACGGCCCCGCCTCTGTCGGCGGCGGCGAATCCCTCGGAAAAGACGATCCCACCCCCCTCCGTCACGGCCACAGAGGCGCTGTTCATGCCACCTCCCGCTATCCTTTTCCATACGGACTCGCGGATGAAAGACGCCAGCCCTCCGTCGTCGGCTCCGGCCGATCCCGCCAGAGAGACCCAGACCGCCAGGGCGAACAGAAACGGTCGCATCCTGCGAAACACCTAAAACCCTCCCCTCTCATTCCTCCATGGAAACCCTTTTACGGTATCTCTCCCTCTCGCACCCCTCCCATAGGGGGCGGTATAAGGATCTTATCGCCTTTCCGTAATCGTCCAATCCCTCCGCCACCGAGCCGGACAGCATCCTCTCCAGCCCGGGATGACAGGGCTCGGCGTCGAAACGATCTATCAGTTCCCTCAAAACGCGGGGATGGTCCAGTATCATGCAGGGACACAGGAGGTCGTCGTCGCCTTCATAGGGCTGGGCAGACCTTATGGCCGAGAAGAACGGGCTCCTGGCTATATCCACCAGGCTCTTCTCCCTTATGCTGTCTGCCGCGAAGGGGACGAACACGCAGGGCTCGACCCTGCCGTCGGAGATGACGTGCCAATAGCGACTCCCACCTGCCATGCACCCGTCCACGTAGGGGCCGTCGTTCCAGAAATCGCCGGTGAAGATGGGGTAATCGCCGCTGGAACGCCAGCGTAAGATGCTATCGTGCAGTCCGGCCCTCTGTTCGGGGCTGGCCATGTAGGTCAGATCGGGGCTCACCCCTATGGGAACATACTGAAAGAACCACCCCACCATGCAGCCCCGCTCCACCATGGAGCCTATGAACTCGTCGCTCGCCAGATAGTCCGAGTTCAGGGACGTACAGGTGGCGCTGAAGCCGAAGAGCATCCCCCGCTCCCTCATCCTGGGGAAGGCCTCCAGGACCTTGCGATAGGTTCCCCTGCCCCTCCTGGCGTCGGTCTGCTCCTCCGTTCCCTCCACCGACACCATGGGAGCGACGTTCCCCAGGGCGGCCAGACGATCTACCGTATCGTCGTCCAGCAGGGTGCCGTTGGTGTAGAACTGGAAGTAGCAGTCGTCGTGTTTTTTCCACAGATCGAATATACGGGGATAAAGCAGGACCTCCCCTCCGGAGAGAGTATAGAAATACATCCCGAGCTCCTTCCCCTGCCTCAGAAGGTCGTCCAGCTCATCGAAGGTGAGCTCTCCCTCTCTGTCGTACTCTCCGGCATAACATCCGGTGCAATGAAGGTTGCATTTCATGGTAGGACTTATCACCATGAAATTTGGCAGATGGACCCCCAGTTCGGCCTCCTTCTCCTCCCTGACTCCTCGGCCCAGCACCATGAAGTTGACTATCAGGTTTCGGATCATATTCTCCAGGGCCAGAGGCGACAGCTCCCGGACGGCCCGGACCAGAAAGGCCACAGACGGATCCTCGGAACGGACCATCTTCGCCATCCTGCCCAAGGCCTCCCTGTGATACCGGGCCGGGGCCAATTTTCCTATGGACTCCAGCATATCGGCCAGATCGCCCATCTCTCCCTTTCGAACCTTCTCGACGGCCCGATCCAAAACTGAACGGGTCACGAAACCCTTCGCCTTCCGGAACAACGAAACCGCCATAATCGATCCCTCCTCGATCGTCCTTATGCTCGGCCCCATTGTAGCCCTTTTTATTGCTTTTTCAAAACAAACGGAGAGTCCCTTTCGGGGCTCCCCGTAGATACGGATAAGATATGGAAGTCTCAGTCTTTGAAAAACGATGGATCCTTCGAGGCTAAACCGGACCTCCAGGCCCAAGCCACAGCCTGGGTTCGGTCGGACACCCCCAGCTTGGCTAGGATATGGCTTATGTGGTTCTTCACCGTCTTGTCAGACAGGGACAGCCGTTCCGCTATGTCCTGGCCGTTCAGTCCCTGAGCCAGCCAGTAAAGCACCTCCAGTTCCCTTTCGGAGAGTCTGGACATGCCCCTCTCCCGAGAGGAGTCCTCGGAGAAACAGTTCAGGAGCTTGCCGGCAGCCCGGGAATCGACGTAATTATCCCCTCCGGATACCGTCCTTATAGCAGAGATCAGTTCGTCGAAGCCGGAGGTTTTAAGGACGAAGCCCTTGACCCCCGCCTTGGACAAAAACACCATGTCCCTGTCGTCCTCCAAGGCGGTCAAGGCTATCACCGATCGGGCAAATCCAGCCTCCTCCATTTTGCCCATCAGCTCCACCCCGCCCATCCTCGGCATGGTCACGTCCACCAGAGCGACGTCGAAGTTCACCTTCCTCATGAGCTCCAGCGCCTCCAGCCCGTCGCCAGCCTCTCCGACCACCTCTATATCGTCCTCCAGGGAAAGGGTGTTTATCACGCCGGTCCTGAATATGGCGTGGTCGTCCACAACTAGGACACGGATGGTTTTTTCCATCAGCTATCACTCCTTATCGGCACCTTTAAAGAGACTATCGTCCCCTGCCCCGGGACGCTGTCGACGTTGAACTCCCCTCCGAGTATTCTGGACC
Organism: Dethiosulfovibrio russensis; assembly: GCF_021568855.1. NCBI lineage: Bacteria > Thermotogati > Synergistota > Synergistia > Synergistales > Dethiosulfovibrionaceae > Dethiosulfovibrio > Dethiosulfovibrio russensis. Next base: position 87,781 of record NZ_JAKGUG010000007.1, read on the forward strand.
TCTCCTCCATGGAGACCATCCCGTAAGAGCCCCTCTCCTTGGCCTTCTCCATGGCGGTCTCGACATCGAAGCCGAAGCCGTCGTCCATTATCTTGACGAACAGAATATCGTCCCTCACGGAGAACAAAACCGTCACCCTCTTAGGCTCTCCCTTGGTGACGGCGTTGGCCACGGCCTGACGAACGATCTTGTAGAGATGGGGTGCCATGCCCCCGGGAATCTCCTCTACCGGGCCCATAGTCTTGAGCTTGACCGACACACCGTAGCGGCTGGACGTGGCCTCGACCCATCTGTCCAGGGCGACCATCAGACCGTCCTCCAGGTCTCTAGGGTAGAGAAGGTGCAGAAACGACCTTATCTCGTCCATCGTCTCCACCATCTGCTCCCTTACCTTGTCCAGTTCCTCGGAGGCTTTCTCCACCTGATCCTTTCTAAGAAGGCGCCTCACGAAATCCATGGACATCAGTGCGCCGGAGAATTTCTGGGCCGGGCCGTCGTGAAGCTCCCGGGCCAGACTCATGCTCTCCCTCTCCACCAGAGAATAGGCCTGAGCCAACCGTCTGGCCCCGCCCTTTTCCTCGTTTACCTCTATGGTCTCGATCCTATCGTTGACGACGTTGAGGGCAACACGGAGCCTTCCGACGGCAGAGTCGCTTTTCTCCACCCTGGAGGCCACCCTGCGCTCGTCCCTCTCGAGATAGTCCCTAAGCTGTCTAAGACCCTTTTCCCTCTCGGCCAAGGCAGCCTTACGAAACAGGAACTCCTCCGCCTTCTCGTAGGCCTTCCTCTGCTCTATCTCTGTTCCACCTCTGACAGACTGGGACAGAACGCTCCTGGCAGCAAAGTAAAGAGACGTCATCTCGTCCATCTCGGATATCACCTGTTCCAGCTCGGAACGGGTAGCGCTCAGCTCGGATCTTATGGTGCTAAGCCGGTCGTCTTCGTCCTTTCGAAAATCCGACACGGTGACCATGCTGTCCGCAAGGTCCTTTCGGATTTTCTCCATAACCTGATGCAGTGTGTCGGACGAATCACGAGCCATGGTTAAACCTCCTCCAGAATTCGTTCTCAATTATAGCGTATACATCCGTATCGCCCAAATTTCGTGGCGACCGAAACGAAAATAGGATATCATACGTGGTTACCCGGCCGTAGGACAACGGTCTGACATTCGAGATAAAGAAAGGGAATGATCGAGATGGAACGAGCGAGGGGAAACGAGAACGTCCGCAGAATGGTGTGGGGTGCCCTGCTTTCCGGGCTGGCCACCGTACTCATGTACGTGGACACGGCGGTGCCTATTTTCCCGTCCTTTCTGAAGATGGACCTGTCCGACGTTCCGGCACTGATAGGGGCCTTCGCCTGGGGCCCAGGCAACGGCGTCGCCATAGAGGCGGTGAAGAACCTGCTGCACTGCGCGGCGTCCTCCTCGGCAGGAGTCGGGGAGATGGCCAACTTCGTCATGGGGTCGGCTCTGGTCCTCCCGGCGGGACTGATCTATCGGGCGAATAAGACCAAAACCGGGGCCCTGATCGGTATGGCGGCGGGGGTGGCTACCATGACAGCCACGGCGGCGATCCTAAACGGCACGGTATTGATTCCCCTGTACTCCAAATTCGTCCCGATCGACACTCTCATATCCATGGCCGGTGCGGCGATCCCTGCGATAGAGGACGTTCCGTCTCTGGTGATATACGGAATAGTCCCCTTCAACCTTCTGAAGGGGACTATCGTATCCATATCGACTTTCTGGCTCTACAAGAGGATAAGCCCTCTTCTGGGAAACTAGCCGAACCCCAGAGGAAGTCTGATCCTGACAGACAGCCCCCCTCCGTCCCTGTTGGCCGCCTCCACGATTCCTCCGTGCCTCTCCACAGCCCTGCGGGCTATGGCCAAGCCGAGGCCGACTCCGCCGGAGTCCCTGTCCCTGGCCTCTCCTTCTCGGAAGAAGGGCCTGAATATGGCCTCCAGATTTTCCTCCGCAACGCCGGGCCCGCGGTCCTCCACTATTATCGCGAGGGGAAGCTCCTCTTCAGGCACGTATTCGGCCCTCAGCTCCACCACCGTGCCGGGGGCGGTGTACCTGACGCCGTTTCTCACGATGTTCTCCAGGGCGCTTTCCATGGCCTCTCTGTCGACCGATACGGCAACGTCCGGGACATCCTCTGAAACGACGTCCTTTCCGGAGGCGAGCGCCTCGAAACGACCGTCCTTCGCCACAGAGGCCAGTAGATCCCTCAGGGAAACCGACTCCCTCCGCTCCCCTCCGAAACGAGACTCCTCCCTGGCGAGGCCGAGAAGATCGCCGATCATATGGTTCATCCTCTCCGACTCCCGCTCTATCCTGTTCATAAGGCCGTCCAGGTCATCGGGAAGCCTGTTTCGAAGCAGCTCCAGCGACAGGTTGAGCCTCGTAAGAGGAGACCTGAGCTCGTGGGAGATGTCCCCGAGAAGCCTGCTCTGACCCGTGATGTTTCTCTCGACGTGATCGGCCATGGAATCGAAATTTCTGGCCAGCTGGCCTATCTCGTCGTCGCCGAAGGGGCCCTCCCTCTCGGCCCTTACGGACAGATCCCCCGAGGCCAGAGCCAGAGAGGCCCTGCTCAACGCCTCGACCGGATAGCATATATGTCGGGCGAGAAAGTAACTCACCGCCCCTCCCACCGCCATCAGGACGGCGAAATACAGGACCAGAGACAGGTAAAAACCGTCCTCGGGAGGAAGGGCTCCGGGAAGGGCGAACAGGGTGACCACGTATGTCGCGCCGCCGGGCGAGACCACCGGTTCGGTGGCGGCTGGAAGATCCTTCATCCAGGAGGTGCGGGGGGGACCGGAGAGACCGTGATGACGCCTGACGTCGGGCATCATCCTCTCTCCCCGGGAGGGGACCATACCCGACAGAGGAGCTCCCCTATCGTCCAGAATGACGAACAGCAGCCGCCTCTCCTCCCTCAGACGACCGAGCTCGTCCTTCAGGGCGTCGGCCCCTTTCTCTTCGTAAAGGGCCACGAGAGACGGAGCCTCCCTATTCAGCTCCTTTCTGAGCTTGGCCTCCAGGGACAGATCCAGAAGCCCCAACCGGACGATAAGCCCCGTAACAGCGACGTGGAGCACCGACGCCACTGCGATCGCCAGCAAAAAGCCTAAAAAGATCTTTCTGAACAGGGTGGCGGACCTAAGCCAGGACATCTCAGCTCACCGGAAGGGTATAGAGATAGCCCTCGCCCCGGACGGTCCTTATTCGGTCCGTTCCGTCCTCGTGGGGGCCGAGCTTCTTTCTGAGGTTGCTGACGTGCATATCCAGGCTCCGGTCGAAAGGGGCCGCCGATCTCTCTAGTACCTTACGAAACAGCTTGTCCCTGGACACGACCTGACCGGCCGAACGGAGCAACACCTCCAACAGCCGAAACTCCATGGAGGTCAGATCCACTATGATGCCGTCCAGCATCACCTGTCTGGAACGGACGAACATCTCCAGATCGTCCACCGTCAGGCGTTCCGGATCGGATGGACCGTTTCGCCTCCTCATGACCGCCCGAACCCTGGCCAAAAGCTCCCTGGGGCTGAAGGGCTTGGGAAGATAGTCGTCGGCTCCCATCTCCAGCCCCAAGACCCGGTCCACCTCGTCTCCCTTGGCGGTCAGCATGATCACCGGAATGGACGACGTCCTCCTGATCTCCTTCAGGGCCTCGAAACCGCTCTGACCCGGCAGCATGACGTCCAACACGACCAGATCGTGCTTTCCCGCAGCGGCCTCAAATGCCCCGTTTTTACCGTCGTAGCTGAGGCTTACCTGAAAACCCTCTCCTCCGAGATACTCCATCAGGAGCTCGCCCAACTCCCTGTCGTCGTCTACGACTAAAATTTTATCCATACGGAAAAACCTCCCTCGAATCACAGCTTTTCACGACACTCTACGACAATTTATTATATCGTGCTGAAACACGAAGGAGGAAATCCCCTTACCATTCTTTACGATTTTCTCGCCAGGGGTTGACCTCGTCGGAAAAAGGTATATAATGACCTTCGTAATCAATCGAGTTCAGGTGACAGGGAAGACCGGTGAGAATCCGGCGCGGACCCGCCACTGTATACCCGACGTCGTCGAAAACGCCACTGGAGAGTTTCTCCGGGAAGGCTCGGCGACGGATGAGGGAAGCCAGGATACCGGCCTGAACACGCGACCCATCCACCCTGCGAGGACTCGGGGTAATCGGCGAGAAACCCGTCGGCCATCGGTCGATCGGTTTTATTTCGTTGCGATTCAGAGACGTCCCTCAGGGGGCGTCTCTTTTTTTTCGTGAGAGGAGAACCTAATATGACCGATCTTTTCGGCCATGCAAAGGACAGAATCAGAAACACCGCCCTACGATCGAGACTGATGACGCCGGAGGAGGCCTCTATGTACGTCCAGGACGGAGCCACGGTAGGATGCAGCGGCTTCACCCCGGCGGGATATCCCAAGGTGATACCGTCGGCGATGGCCGACAGAGCCCTGAACGGAGGTCCGAAAAACTTCACATTATGGACGGGAGCATCGGTAGCCCCCGAGCTGGACGGCAGATTGGCCGAGGCGGGAGCCATATCCTATCGGTTTCCCTACCAGACGGGCAAGGCGATCAGAGACGCCATAAACGGCGGCGAGGTCGGTTTTCAGGACATGCATCTTTCCATGACCCCTCAGAACCTTCGCTACGGCTTCTACGGACCGATGGACGTGGCGATAATAGAGGTCTGCGCCATAACGGAGGAAGGCAACTTGGTGCCTACGACGTCGGTGGGAAACTCTCCCAGTTTCGTCGAATCGGCGGAACGGGTGATAGTAGAGGTGAACACCTCCCAGCCGGAGGGGCTGGAGGGCATCCACGACATATTCATCCCGGAGGAGCCGCCTTATAGAAAGCCGTTTCACGTGTTGAAGGTTAACGACAGGATAGGCACTCCCTATATAACCTGTCCTATGGAGAAGATAGTGGCGATCGTTCCATCGAACGTACCGGACCACCTCACTCCGATGAAAGAGCCGGATCCCGTCTCCCGGGCTATGGCCAGAAACCTCATGGACCTCCTGTCGGTCGAGGTCTCCTCCGGGAGACTCCCGCCGGGTCTCCTGCCGATACAGGCCGGAGTCGGCAACGTCGCCAACGCCGTAATAGGGGAATTGGTCGACTGGCCCACCGACGACCTCAGAATATACTCCGAGGTAATCCAGGATTCCATGTTGACCCTGTTGGAGACGGGCAAAGTCCAGCAGATGTCCGGAACAGCCTTCACCAACTCGCCGGAAGGAGCCAAGAAACTGCTCCGCCGACTAGAGGAAATAAGGAAAAAAGCGGTATTGAGGCCACAGGAGATAAGCAACCACCCGGAGATAATACGCAGGCTAGGATTGATAGCGATAAACACGGCCCTGGAGGTGGACATCTACGGTCACGTGAACTCCACCGTAGCCATGGGCAGCAAGATGATAAACGGCATAGGAGGATCGGGCGATTTCGCCAGAAACGCCTTTTTGAGCGTATTCCTGTCCCCCTCGACGGCGAACGGAGGAAAAATTTCCAGGATAGTTCCCTTCTGTTCACACGTGGACCACACCGAGCACGACGTGGACGTGGTAATCACCGAATACGGCGTAGCGGACCTCCGTGGGCTCGTCCCCAGGGAGAGAAGCCGTCTCATGATAGAAAAATGCGCCCATCCCGATTATCGGGCACCTCTCATGGAATACCTGAGACTCGGCGAGGCCAAGGGAGGACACGAACCTCATGATCTGGCCTCCGCCCTGGGCTGGCACCTGAACTACATCGAAAAGGGGACCATGGTCCCCGATCAATAAGACCCTTCCTGAGACATCCCCATAGGGATGCAAACTCTTTCCCCATCCCCCCTGCCACCCCCAAATGGCAGGGGGTCCCCTTTTTTTACCGACGGGGCGACCTCCCTTACATTCCTTTACCGTTCCTATAAGGCACCTTGACCTGCCCCGGGCTAGAATGGGGTCACAGCGAAAGAGAGAGCCCCCGAGAGGGAAGCTTATATCGACAAGAGGAGGAATTCAGAGATGAAAAACGGAAAGAGAACACTGGCTATTTTGGCGGCGGTAGCGGCGGTTACGATCGGTTCGATGTCGGCAAGCGCCGAGGCTTGGAACGGATGCGGCGGACGGGACCGAGGACATAGGACGCACCACGACGGACAAACGAAGAGAGGTTTCGGCCAGGGAATGAACCGCTGGGGCGACGATCTGAGCCTGTCGGCGAGGCAGAAACTCGAGATGGGAGAGATAGAGCGCAAGTGGTTCGCCGACAACTCGGAACTCGCCAGGAAAACAGCCTGGGCCCTGAGGAACTATCGCTACGACCTGTCGGCGGGGAGAAATATAGACGAGGGCAAAGTCGCCGAGATGAAGAAGGACATGGTGGCCCTGGAGACCAAGAGGATGGAGCTTCATCGCGACCTCTACGGCCTTCTCGACGGGGACCAGAAAAAGCTGGCGGAGAAAAGGCACCAGGAAGGCCCCTTCCGTAGAGGCGACGACGACAGAGGGAGAGGGCCCGGCAGATCCGGCAGGAACGAAGCCGTTGAAAAGGCCAGAGCCGACAACTGGAAGGCAATGGACGCCCTCAGGGACGAGATCCACGCCGTAATGACAGGCAACGCATCACCGGAGGACCTGGCAACCCTGGCGGAGAAAAAGGTTGAGATCCGGCTTCAGATGATCGAAAACTTCACCCCCGGAGACCGGGACGGATTCGGAGCCGGAAAAGGCGGCGCCAGATTCGACTCGAGGAAACGCAACGGCTAGAGAATAGATAACAAAAAGTAGCGGGCGCCGGGAATCCGGCGC